>NZ_JAUNVV010000011.1:0-23347 GCF_030540645.1 Arthrobacter sp. | reverse complement strand
AACTGCCCACCGGCCGCCGCCGCCACCATCTGCGCGGCACCGGCATGGTCCGTGTCTCCGTGTGTCAACAGCACCTGGCTCACATCACCAAGGATGCCGGCGGTGCCCAATTCAGCGATGACTGCCTTCGTCCCCATTGCCATCCCCGGATCGACAACCACGTAGGAACCGCCCAGTGGAATGACATAGCCGTTGGCACCCTGCGACTTTTGGAGCTGAAACGCCCCGCTCTGAAGCTTGATCATAGGTACAGCTTCGCACGGCCAGGTTCGATTAAGTCTCGCAGGTGCTGCTGGAATTGGCGGAGCTGACCGTGCCTCACTGATGCTGAAGACATGCCCTAGAATTAGCCTTCTCCGCTCATGCAGGGCGGATTATTGTGACCACCAAACTATCGAGATGACGGTACACATGGCACTGCTCAGCCGGCCCATGCCAGGGACGCTCCCCATGACATTCAAGATGCTGGTGGCCATTCTCATCCCATCAATCGTGATCACAGTGCTGGCAGGGCCGTCGGCCAGCATGGGATTTGGCCTGGCCATGGGACTGGGCATGGCTGTCACTCCTGTGAGCAAGCCACAGCAGGCGGGCGTGTTGATCTTCATTGCCGCGGTGCTCGGCGCCCTGGCATCGCTGGCAGGCTCTACGCCCTGGGCCATCGCACTGCTGATACTGCTGTCCGCACTGCTGTTTGCCGCCTCGAATCGACGTTCGGCCGGCCTGCTGTCACTGACACCCATCATCGTCATTCTTTTTGGGCCCGGAGCGGTTGATCTCAGTTGGTGGGAGGCCGGCCTGTGGGTCATTGCGGGAGGGGTTGTTGGCGGGCTGGTCACCAAGATCCTGAAGCTTCAGGCCCCCGTCCGCCCCGTCAACACGTTCATCGCATGGGAACACGGGATCACCGTGGGCGTGCTGTGTGCAGCGGTTATGTATTGGACCCTTGCCAGCAACATCCCCCACGGCTACTGGATTGCCGTCACGGTGCTCATGGCCCTGCGGCCGCTGCCTGAGGAGCGCCGCGACACTTTGAATGGGCGGCTGGTTGGCACCTTCCTCGGGGCCATCATTGCTTTGCTGGCCGTTGTCTTCCTGCCCGTTTGGGGGGCCCTGATCGTCGCGGCGCTGTCCATGTTCTTTCTGATTTGGTACACCCTGGGAGGGGCCTACATCATGCAGGCCCTGACACTGACACCCATGCTGTTGATCTTTTCCTCGCTGGGCGACTACAACCTCGGTCTTGAACTGACCGCTGAACGGGTGGGATTCACCATCGTCGGCATTGCCGCGGCGATTGTGGTGGCGATTTTGCTGCGCAACTGGGAGCGGCGCCGCCAGACGAGCGCTGCTTAGTCGAATAAGGCTGCCTCAAGATGGCCAGTCGCTTTGAAATTACCCACCAAAACTGGTTGGCTTCGCTACGGGGCGGTTTCCGGCAAGCAGTCCCCTATCAGACCGGACTGGAGGCAGCCTTTTGGTGCTCGGCGGACCCGGCTGCAAGTATTTCGGCTGCATCCGTTCCTGTGTGAAAGAGCATGTCGGCTGTTGCCAGGTTCGGAAGGAACGGCAGCGTGCCCTGTTGATAGACAGGATGCTCGAATTCTTGCACGCGTATGGGTATGCCCGCGTGGTCAAAACCTGACCAGTCGATGACGTGGGTGGCCATGGTGCTCGTGAGATGGGAGTCGCCACCGGCCCCGAGGACGAGGTCCAGCAGGCGCTCTTCCCTCGTCCCGGCATGGGGAATGCTGGTTGCGCGCATGATCTTGACCTCGGAGCCGAGGTACCGGCAGAACTGTTCAATCAGATCAAGGTTGTGGTCCACAAGTAGTTCGTGCTGGCGCTCGTACACTCCTTGAATCAGGGTGAAGACCTCCTCGAAGTGGGCAGCCTTGGAATAGTTGCGAGTGAGGAAGTCCAAGTGTTCCTCGCGCCAGCCGGTGTCCATCACCACCCGAACGGTGTTAAGCATCTGGCGAGCCCCAGTACTGACCACGGGCACCGTCAGCCATCGGGGTTCTCCTCCACTGGTCCGGAAAAGCTGGCGTGCGTGGAACTCCTTGCGCGTGAACTGGACACTGTCATAAGCGACGAACACGTCGCTGTCGAGGGTTTTGGCCATGAGTTTGAGCCAAGGCATGAAGTTTGGCTGGTGGATTGAGACGGTCACCATCAGAAAACCGTCCTGTGTGTGACGAAGCCTTCGGCAGCGTGGACGGAGATTTCCCGGCCCCTCAACTGTGTTTGTAGATCCAAGCCCTCGGGGCTTCCGTGGAACAGGGGTCCCCTAATCTGGGAGGCGTGGGCGCGCAGGGCATTGAGCTTGACGTCCAAGAATTCACTGACGTCGATGTAAAAATTGGGATGGAAGCGTTCGTGCTCGGGGGACCAGAAAAGGCTGGTGTTGTCATAGGCCAGCACGTGCGGGATGAAATGACGTTCCGTGCGAAGGCCAGGACGAGAAGCAGTCATGCACGCCCGAAACAGCGCCTCGTGGTCCTGGTTGTAGCTAATTGAGGGTATGAGCAGCATGGTGGGTTGAATGTTCTGCACCGAGAGTCGGGAATCGCGTTCAATGATTCTTACGAGGTCCTTGCGGGGTACCGTGTCCAAAGCCAAGTGCATGGATTCCTGGGGGAACATGACATCCCAGTCGTCGACTTTCAACAACCCCATGGCTGTATTGAATTCGTCCAACCGTGTATTGGCGCTGACCCGGTGCATCGTTTCGCCACGGCTCGCGGAACCGTAGTGGTCGACGCCGCCGAGTGACCCAAGGAGGACAAACGCCTCACCACCCAAAGACTTGATTCTGGCAATCGTACCGGCGCACCCGTACGTTTCATCGTCGGCGTGCGGGGATACCACCAGTACCCGCTGTCCGGACAAAAACCCATCCCCATGCATACGTTCCATATTCAGCTCCCCAATAAATACTGCAATGGGCACTTTCTACCCTGATCCGAAGCCCAGCATAGGAGATGTAGAGACGGAACGGAAGTCTTTCCGGTGGTCTGTCCCTGCGATTTCGGCTGAGACTATTGTTCAGTCATCCATTTAGTCCTTTTTTGGCTGTTTGGCTGCAGTATAGATGGGCCCGTTAGGCGTTGTTACGGCTCTAGAATGACCTTGCCGGTCGTCTTTCGGCCCTGCAGCGCCGTGTGGGCAGCTCCAGCATCGGCCAATGGGAAACGGGTGCCGATGCGGGCGGATAGGTGCCCTGTGGCGGCGGCGTTGAAAACTTCGGTGGAGCGCCAAATACGTTCCTGGGCATTGAGCAGGTAGTCACCCAGCTTGGGCCGGGTCACCGTGAGGGAACCGCCGGAGTTCAGCCGTTGCAGGTCAAACGGTGGCACCTGGCCGGAAGCGCCACCAAAAAGCACAAGTGTGCCCCGGGTGCGCAACGACGCTAGGGAACCGTCGAACGTGTCCTTCCCGACGCCGTCGTACACCACATCCACGCCGACGCCGTCGGTGAGCTCACGCACTTGGGCCGCGAAGTCCGCATAGCGCAGCACCGAATCGGCGCCGGCCACGCGGGAGAGTTCCTCTTTTTCGTCGGTGGAGACTGTGGTGATGACCCTGGCCTCGCGCTCCTTGAGCATTTGCGTCAGCAAAAGGCCCACCCCGCCCGCGCCGGCATGCAGCAAAACCGTTTGGCCCGGCTCCACCCGATACGTCGAGTTCATCAAATAGTGGGCCGTCATGCCCTGCAGGGGGAGTGCTGCGGCAACATCCAGCGGCACAGCGGAGGGGACGCGTAGGGCCTTGTCCGCCGAAACCAGAGCGTATTCGGCGTAGCAGTTGATGCCCTCGGCGGTGGCCACGCGATCGCCCACCGCAAAATCGACAACACCGGGCCCCACTTCCACCACTTTCCCGGCAGCTTCGGCGCCCGGCGTAAACGGGAACGGCACGGGGTAGATCCCTTCGCGCTGGTAGCTTTCAATGAAGTTCACACCTATGGCAGCGACCTTGATCAACAATTCACCCGCACCCGGAGACGGCATGGGGATCTGCACCAGCTTCAAAACTTCGGGCCCGCCCGGGGCGGCGGCGACAATGGCGTTGCAGGTCTCGGTCATGATGAACTCCCAATAGGTTGCTGTCGAATCGTTGGGGTGCGGACCCCATCATCATCATAGAACTGGACGGCCCAAGAACATATGGATAAATATCGGTGACAATGAATAATTCTGCTGTATAGTCGTTTTATGACAATATCAGTAGCCGTCTCAGGAGCCAGTGGCTACGCCGGGGGAGAGGTGCTGCGCCTGCTGGCCAGCCACCCCGACGTGAGCATCGGGGCCATCACCGCCCACAGCAACGCGGGAACACGGCTGGGGGACCTTGCACCGAACCTGCATTCCCTGGCCGAGAGGATCCTTGTTGACACCACCGTGGAGAACCTCTCAGGGCACGACGTCGTGTTCCTGGCACTGCCGCACGGGACCTCCGCAGCGATCGCCGCGCAGCTGTCCGCAGACACCCTGGTGATCGACGCCGGAGCCGACCACCGGCTGGAAGATTCCGTCGCGTGGGAGAAGTTCTACGGCTCCGAGCACGCGGGAACCTGGCCCTACGGCCTGCCTGAACTGCCCGGCCACCGTGAGCGGATCCGCGGGGCCAAGCGCATCGCCGTCCCCGGCTGCTACCCCACCAGTTCACTGCTGGCGCTCATGCCCGGATTCGCCGCGAACGCGCTGCTACCGGACGACGTCGTGATTGTCGCAGCATCTGGAACTTCCGGTGCCGGCAAGGCTGCCAAGGTCAACCTGATCGGCGCCGAAGTCATGGGCTCCATGAGCCCGTATGGCGTGGGCGGCGGGCACCGGCACACCCCGGAAATTCAGCAGGGGCTCTCCAATGCCTCGGGCCTGGACGTGAAAGTTTCCTTCACACCCACCCTTGCCCCGATGAGCCGCGGCATCCTCACCACGGCCACCGCCAAGGTTTCCGCCGACATTGCCGCACTCGACGATCCCGAAGCGGCGCTGCGCGAACTGTGGACCAAGGCCTACCAGGACGAGCCCTTCGTCCGTGTGCTGCCGAAGGGCCAATGGCCCTCCACCAAATCCGTCCAGGCCTCCAACTACGCAGCCCTGCAAATCGCGTACGACGCCAATGTCAACCGCGTCATCGTCTGCTGCGCCATTGACAACCTGACCAAGGGCACGGCCGGAGGGGCGGTACAGTCTATGAACATCGCCCTCGGCCTGCCCGAGACCACTGGCCTTACCCTTCAAGGAGTAGCACCATGAGCGTAACCACAGCACTTGGCTTCCGGGCCGCCGGCGTCACTGCGGGACTGAAAGCTTCCGGGAAACCGGACATGGCCCTTGTGGTCAACGACGGTCCGCAGAAGAGCGCCGCCGCCGTTTTCACCAGCAACCGCGTCGCCGCAGCCCCCATTCACTGGTCCCGCCAGGTGCTCAGCGACGGCCGCGTTGACGCCGTGGTGCTGAATTCCGGTGGCGCCAATGCGTGCACGGGTCCCGAAGGATTCCAGAACACGCACGCCACGGCCGAAAAGGTCGCCGCCGTGCTGGGTATCTCCGCCACTGACGTTGCCGTCTGCTCCACCGGCTTGATCGGCGAGCAGCTTCCCATGGAGAAGATCCTGCCCGGTGTCGAGGCTTCCGCCGCTGCCTTGGCGGACGACGGCGGAGCTGCCGCCGCCACCGCGATCATGACCACCGACACCGTCCCCAAGGAAGCGTCCTGGACGTCCCCGGTCAACGCTGAAGGCTTTAGCTACAGCATTGGTGGTATGGCCAAGGGTGCCGGCATGCTGGCCCCGGGGCTGGCCACCATGCTCGTTGTCGTCACCACCGACGCCGCAGTTGCTGCCGAGGGGCTCGACGCAGCCCTGCACGACGCCGTCCGCGTCACGTTCAACCGAGCCGACTCGGACGGGTGCATGTCCACGAACGACACCGTGCTGCTCATGGCTTCCGGTGCGTCCACGGCGTTCCCCGACATGGACGAATTCACCGCCGGACTCACCGAAGTCTGTGCCACATTGGCCCGTGGCCTCATCGCGGACGCAGAAGGTGCCAGCCACGACATCGCCATCACCACCATCCACGCAGACAGCGAACGCGACGCCGAGATCGTTTCACGCTCCGTTGCCCGCTCCAACCTGTTCAAGGCCGCCATCTTCGGCAACGACCCCAACTGGGGCCGTGTCCTTTCCGCCGTGGGAACCACCGACGCAGCCTTTGACCCCGACAAAATCAACGTCAGCATCAACGGCGTCCAGATCTGCCGCAACGGATGCATTGGCGACTCCCGCGACCTCGTGGACCTCACCCCGCGCGAAGTCACCGTCCAGATCGATCTCAACGCCGGACTGGCCTCAGCCACCATCTGGACGAACGACCTAACACACGCCTACGTCGAAGAAAACAGCGCCTACTCGTCCTAGCGCTTGGGTGCCGTGCCGTGGCTGGCTTCGGCGGCGGGCCTGGCATTTTCCGCCCGGCTATCCGACGCGTCGGCCGCTAGCGGCCTTGGGCGTCTCCTTTACGCCGGGCTACAAAAATACCAGGCCCGCCGGGAGGTGGGCCGCGGGAGGCTCGGAGCATGAATGCAGCACACAACAGGATTGAAGGAAGACATGATGAATTCGGTGGAAATCGCGCAGGGCAAGGCCAGCACGCTGATTGAGGCGCTGCCGTGGATTCAGCAGTTTGCCGGGACCGTGGTGGTGGTCAAGTACGGCGGCAACGCCATGATCAACGACGAGCTGCGCCGCGCATTCGCCGAAGACATTGTGTTCATGCACCATGTGGGGATCAAGCCGGTGGTGGTGCACGGTGGTGGGCCGCAGATCAACGCGATGCTCAAGCGCCTCGACATTAAGAGCGAGTTCAAAGGCGGGCTGCGCGTGACCACCCCGGAGGCCATGGACGTGGTCAGGATGGTGCTCACGGGGCAGGTTGGCCGCGAACTGGTGGGCCTGATCAACGAACACGGGCCGTACGCCGTGGGGCTTTCCGGTGAAGACGGGGCGCTGTTGCAAGCTGAACGCACAGGCACCGTAGTGGATGGCCTGCCCGTGGACCTGGGGTTGGTAGGCGAGGTGGTGGGCGTGAACCCCGGCTCCATCCTGGATCTGCTGGAAGCCGGCCGGATTCCGGTGATTTCCACGGTGGCACCCGAAGTGGGGGATGCCTCCACGGTGCTCAACGTCAATGCGGACACCGCCGCCGCCGCCCTCGCTGTGGCGCTGGGGGCGTCGCGCCTTGTCATCCTCACGGATGTGGAGGGTTTGTACGCGAATTGGCCGGATAAGTCGTCGCTGCTGAGCGAATTGAGTGCCAATGCCCTGCGCGAGATGTTGCCGGGGCTTGAGGCTGGCATGATCCCCAAAATGGGTGCCTGCCTGGCCGCGGTCGACGGCGGAGTGGAACGTGCCTCTGTTGCGGACGGGCGCAGCGCCCACTCGGTGCTGCTGGAACTGATGACTTTTGAAGGCAATGGAACACAAATTTTCCCGGATGAGGATGACAAGTGATGAGTGAAGCAATGCAAGGTTCCGACACAGAGCCGGAACACACTGACCTGACAGGCGGAGAGTCGACAGGCAAGGAGCTGGGCACCGCCAATGCGGCCGCCGTGGCCGGCACCGGGACGAGCGCGCAGTGGCTTGAGCGCTACAGCAAGTCGCTGATGGGCGTCTTTGGCAGCCCGCAGCGCGTGCTGGTGCGCGGTGCCGGATCCTTGGTCTGGGACGCCGACGGCAAGGAATACCTGGACCTGCTCGGCGGCATCGCCGTCAACGCCCTGGGCCACGCACACCCGTTTGTCACGTCCGTCATTGCCAGCCAGCTTTCAACGCTGGGGCACGTCTCCAACTTCTTCACGAGCCCCACGCAGATCGCCCTGGCCGAGAAGCTGCTGGAATTGAGCACGGCGCCGCAAGGTTCCAAGGTCTTCTTCGCCAATTCCGGCACCGAGGCCAATGAGGCCGCGTTCAAGCTGGCACGTGCCCACGGGGGAGCGGAGCGCCCCACCATCCTGGCGCTCGAGGGTGCCTTCCACGGTCGCACCATGGGCGCCCTGGCCATGACGGCGAAACAGGCCTACCGCGAGCCCTTCGAGCCCATGCCAGCTGGCGTGCGCCACATTGCCTTCAACGACATTGATGCGCTGCGCGAAGCCATGGACAGCTCCGTGGCAGCACTGATCCTGGAACCGATCCAGGGCGAGGCCGGTGTGCGCCCGCTCTCGCAGGAATACCTGCAGGCAGCACGGGAACTGAGCCGCGAACACGGTGCCCTGCTCATCTTTGACGAGGTGCAGACGGGCGTAGGCCGCACCGGCAGCTGGTTCGCCGGCATCACGGCGGGGGTGACTCCCGATGCCATGACGCTGGCCAAGGGCCTGGGTGGCGGCTTCCCCATCGGGGCCATCATCACCTTTGGCGAGGCACCCTCCCACCTGCTCAGCGCTGGGCAGCACGGCACCACCTTTGGCGGAAACCCGGCAGCAACCGCCGCAGCCCTCGCCACCTTGCACGTACTGGAATCACAGAACGTGCTGGCCAATGTGCGTGCCGTGAGCGACCTCTTCGCCCAGGGCCTGGCCAGGATCGACGGCGTTGGCGAGGTCCGTGCGTTCGGCCTGCTCGTCGGATTCGACCTGACTGAACCGGTGGCCGCCGGCGTCGTCAGTGCAGGGCTGGATGCCGGCTTCATTGTCAACGCGCCCGGACCGCACACCATTCGCCTGGCCCCGCCGCTGAACTTGAGCGCGGATCAGGCGCAGTCGTTCCTGACTGCACTGCCCGCATTGATCGCCACAGCAGTGGCCGCACAGCATTCGAAAGAGAATTCCTGATGACACGCCACTTTCTTGTAGACACCGACCTGAGCCCGGCCGAGCAGGCGGAGGTCCTGGAACTGGCAGCGGAGCTAAAGAAGCAGCCGTACTCCAAGAACACCTTTGCCGGTGAAGGCTCCGGCGCACAGACGGTCGCCGTGATCTTTGACAAGACTTCCACCCGCACCCGCGTTTCCTTCGCCGCGGGCGTTGCGGCGCTCGGCGGCAACCCGCTGATCATCAACCCGGGCGAGGCCCAGATCGGCCACAAGGAATCCATCACGGACACTGCGAAGGTGCTCGAGCGCATGGTGTCCACCATCGTGTGGCGCACCTACGCCCAGGCCGGACTGGAGGAAATGGCCGCCAATTCCAAGGTGCCTGTCATCAACGCCCTTTCCGACGACTACCACCCCTGCCAGCTGCTCGCGGACCTGCTCACCATCAAGGAGCACAAGGGCGAATTGGCCGGACTGACCATGACGTACATGGGAGACTCCGCCAACAACATGGCCAACTCCTACCTCCTCGCGGGCGTCACGGCGGGCATGCACATGCGCATCACCGGCCCCGCAGGCTACCTTCCCGCGGACGACGTCGTAGCTGCCGCCAACGAACGCGCGGCCCTCACCGGCGGTTCGGTGCTGGTCACCACTGACGTGGCGCAGGCCGTTGCCGGAGCCGACGTCCTGGTCACCGACACCTGGGTATCGATGGGCCAGGAAGAGGAAAAAGCGGAGCGCATGGAACTTTTCAAGGACTACGCGCTGGACGAGGCCGCCCTCGCCCAAGCCGACCCGGCCGCCGTCGTGCTTCACTGCCTGCCTGCCTACCGCGGCTACGAGATTGCCGCTTCCGTCATTGACGGGCCGCAGTCAGTGGTGTGGGATGAGGCCGAGAACCGCCTGCACGCACAGAAGGCGCTCATGGTGTGGCTGGTGGAAAAGACAGCCGCTGAAGCCGCTGCCGCTCGAGGGACTGGCAGCTGACCATGTCCAAGCCCATGGGAACTCCGGCGGGCATGCCCGCAACCAAAATCGCGCGGCAGGCCAGGGTGCAGACCCTGCTGAACAGCCGTGCCGTGCGTTCCCAGGCTGAACTGGCCACGTTGCTGGCGGATGACGGACTGGTGGTGGGGCAGGCCACATTGTCCCGGGACCTGGTGGAGTTGCGTGCCGTGCGGGTGCGCGGTGCGGATGGTGCCTTGATTTATGCGCTTCCTCGTGAAGGCGGGGAACGCGGGGTGCATGCGGCATCCTCGCAGGAGCAGCTTGATACCCGGCTCATCCGCTTGTGCGGGGAACTGCTGGTGACGGCGGAAGCCTCGGCGAACATCGCCGTGCTACGCACCCCGCCCGGTGCCGCCAACTTTCTGGCGCTGGCCATCGACCACTCCGTCATGCCCTCGATCCTTGGCACCATCGCCGGGGATGACACCGTCATGGTCATCACCCGCAACCCTCTCGGGGGAGCGGAAGCAGCCGAGAGGTTCCTGCAATTTGCGGCGGAATCAGGGGCCGGGGCATAAGCCGCAGCCTAGGCTGAATATATTTTAGTGAGATTGCATAATCATGCATTATGCTTTGAGGTAACGTTGAAAACACTCTGATGAGTCGTGCAAACAAAGGGAGAAAAATCGTGACTGAACGCATTGTATTGGCCTACTCCGGCGGCCTTGACACCTCCGTGGCCATTGGCTGGATCGGCGAAGCAACCGGCGCGGAAGTTATCGCCGTGGCCGTCGACGTTGGACAGGGCGGGGAGTCCTTGGAGGACATTCGCCAGCGCGCCCTCGGCTGTGGCGCCGTTGAAGCCTACGTAGCCGATGCCCGCGACGAATTCGCCAACGACTACGCCATGCCCGCACTGAAGGCCAACGGTCTCTACCAGGGCCATTACCCGCTGGTTTCAGCCATCTCCCGCCCCGTCATCGTCAAGCACCTGGTCAAGGCCGCCCGTGAATTCGGCGCCACCACTGTGGCCCACGGCTGCACCGGCAAGGGCAACGACCAGGTCCGCTTCGAAGTCGGCATCCAGACCCTCGGGCCGGACTTGAAGTGCATTGCACCCGTCCGCGACCTCGCACTGACCCGCGACAAGGCCATTGTCTACGCAGAGTCCCACAACCTGCCCATCGAGACCACGAAGAAGAACCCGTACTCGATCGACCAGAACGTCTGGGGCCGCGCCGTGGAAACCGGCTACCTCGAAGACATTTGGAACGCCCCCACCAAGGACATCTACGACTACACGGCCACCCCGGAATTCCCGCCGGCACCGGATGAGGTCATCATCTCCTTCGCCCAGGGCATCCCCGTCGCCATTGACGGCGTGAAGGTCACCCCGCTGCAGGCCATCCAGGAACTCAACCGCCGCGCCGGCGCCCAGGGCGTGGGCCGCATCGACGTCGTAGAGGATCGCCTCGTCGGCATCAAGAGCCGCGAAATCTATGAAGCACCCGGCGCCATGGCCCTCATCACGGCGCACAAGCACCTTGAGGACATCACCATTGAGCGCGAGCAGGCCCGCTTCAAGGCCACTGTTGGCCAGCGTTGGACCGAGCTGGTGTACGACGGCCAGTGGTTCTCACCCCTGAAGCGCTCCTTGGATGCGTTCATTAATGACACCCAGGAATACGTCAATGGAGATATCCGCATGACGCTGCACGGTGGCCAGGCCATCGTCAACGGACGCCGCTCCGAGACCTCCCTGTACGACTTCGACTTGGCCACCTACGACACCGGCGACACCTTCGACCAGTCGCAGGCCAAGGGATTCATCGAGCTGTGGGGCATGTCCTCCAAGGTAGCCTCGACCCGCGACCAGCGCGCTGCAGGGAAGTAGCAGTGGCGCAGACGCACGGGACCAACGAGGGCGCACTCTGGGGCGGGCGCTTCCAAGGTGGTCCCGCGGATGCACTGGCGGCGCTGAGCAAGTCGACTCACTTTGACTGGCGCTTGGCGTTGTATGACATTGCCGGTTCCAAGGCGCACGCCCGCGTGCTGAACACGGCTGGACTGCTGGATGCGGCAGAGCTTGAGGGCATGTTGAAGGCCCTTGACGAGCTGGAAGCGGATGTGAAGTCCGGCGCCTACACCCCGGCCGAGTCTGACGAGGACGTTCATGGTTCGCTGGAGCGCGGTCTGATTGAGCGTGCTGGAACGGCACTGGGCGGCAAGCTCCGTGCCGGGCGTTCGCGCAACGACCAGGTCGCCACACTGGGGCGGATGTATCTGCGTGAACATGCCAGGATTGTCGCCGCAGGCGTATTGAGCGTTGTTGACGCGCTGGTGGAGCAGGCGAAGGCGCACCACGGTGTGGCCATGCCGGGACGCACGCACCTTCAACACGCACAGCCGGTGCTGCTGAGCCACCACCTGTTGGCCCACGCGTGGGCTTTGCTGCGGGATGTGCAGCGCTTGGTCGATTGGGACAAGCGCGCAGCCGTGTCACCCTACGGCTCCGGTGCGTTGGCCGGTTCCTCTTTGGGCCTGGACCCGAACGCCGTCGCCGCCGATCTCGGATTTGATTCAGCTGTCTGGAACTCGATCGACGGCACGGCTTCCCGTGACGTGTTTGCCGAGTTTTCCTGGGTTGCCGCCATGATCGGGGTAGATCTGTCACGGGTCTCCGAGGAAGTCATCCTGTGGGCCACGAAGGAATTCTCCTTTGTGACGCTGCATGATTCCTATTCCACCGGCTCCTCGATCATGCCGCAGAAGAAGAATCCCGACGTGGCGGAACTGGCACGCGGCAAGGCTGGGCGCCTCATTGGCGACCTGACCGGGCTGCTGGCCACGCTGAAGGGCCTGCCACTGGCGTACAACAGGGATCTGCAAGAGGACAAGGAGCCCGTCTTTGACGCCGCCGACACCCTCGAACTGCTGCTGCCCGCCGTTTCCGGCATGATCGCAACCCTGGTGTTCAACACCGAACGCATGGAGGCTTTGGCGCCGCAAGGCTTTGCGCTGGCCACGGACATTGCCGAATGGCTTGTCCGCCAGGGCGTGCCGTTCCGCGACGCCCATGAGCTTTCCGGGGCAGCGGTCAAGGTTGCCGAGGCCCGCGGCGTGGAGTTGTGGGATCTCAGCGATGAGGAGTACGCGGCAATCTCCGCCCATCTCACCCCCGAGGTCCGCACAGTCCTGAGCACGAAGGGCTCGTTGAACAGCCGTAGTGCCCAGGGCGGCACGGCACCGTCAGCGGTGCTGGCGCAGCTGGCGGCGCTTGAGGTGCAGCTGGGCGAGGTCAGGGCGTTCGTGGCCTGACCGGCGTCGTACGTTCCAAAGTAATCGGTGAAATGTCCGCATCCTTGAGGGGTGCGGGCATTTCCTGCTCTAGCGCCTGACGGCCTCCCACCACTCGCAGGCTCGCGGTGGGCCCCTCGGCCGTCTAGCGCCTGACGGCCTCCCACCACTCGCAGGCTCGCGGTGGGCCCCTCGGCCGTCTAGGCTGGAGTGCATGACTGATATTTCAAATGCGCAGCTGCTGGAGCGACTCAAGGCTGCTGCGGACAATGTGAGCTCCAAGTTGGCCGGCCTCAGCGACGAAGACGTCCTGGCCGCCACGGAACTGCCCGGCTGGACGCGCGGACACGTGTTGGCGCACCTGACCCATGTTTCCAACGCTGTGGCTAGGCAGGTTGAATACGCCCTGAACGGGGAACTGGTTGATTTCTACGACGGCGGACAAAGCGGCCGCACTCAGGCTATCGAAATGGCTGCCGGGCATGGCGCACGGGAGCACCAGCAGGCGCTCACGGCCGGGCTTGCTAGGGCTCTGGGCGCACTGGGTGGGCTCTCGGAAGCGCAGTGGCAGCTGCATATCAGCTACCGCAACGGCGTGGTGCGCGACGGTGCGCTGGCGTATTGGCGTGAGCTTGTCATTCACCTGGCCGACCTGCAGGTGGGGCGCGGGCCTGAAACATGGTCCAAGGAGTTCTGCCTGTACCTGCTGGAATTCCTGGCGCCGCGCGTGCCCGCTGACACCCACTTGAAACTGCTGCCGCTGGGCCTGTCACCCATGACGGTCGGCACGGGCGAGAACGCCGTGTCGATTTCCGGCATGCTGACCGACATCGTCGCCTGGCTGGCTGGACGCACACCCACCATGGGCAGTTTGCGCGCCGAGGCCGCCGCCGACTCGGTGGAACTGCCGAAGCTGCAAGGATGGCCGGCTCCCGCACCAGTCAAGTAACGCCCGCCCCCGGAGTGCTGCTTTCCACCCGGTTCCGGACTTCCCCACGGCCACCATCCTTCCGAAAATCGAATGCACATTTGATTGCAATGTTTTGACTCAACACTGTAATCAAATGTGCATTCGATTAGGTGGTACTCGATATTTCCTGTGGATAACCCAAAAGTAGCGGTTTTTCAGGGAAACAATGAGGTATGCACCGTTCCGAGCTGCCCCCGCACCTTCGACGGAGATCGTTCACCACGAAATCCTCCGATGCCTCCGGGCTGACGCGCGGCCGCACACACGCCAACGACTTGATTGTCGTCTCACGCGATATCCGGGTGCCTGCCGGGGTGACACTCAAAGGCGCCGCTGCACTCGCTGCCTATGTCGAGGCCAGCTCTGGCAGTGTCCTCAGTCACTTGTCGGCCGCACGTTTGTGGGGGATTCCGCTGCCAGCAAGGCTGGAAAATGACTGGCGGATCCACATAGCCAATCCAGCGAAATCGAGCGAGCCCCGGAGGGTCAACGTCGTCGGGCACCGCCTGAACTTTGCGGATGGGGAAATCTGGATCATGGACGGTGTCCCACTCACGAGTGCGGCCCGGACGTGGCTGGACTTAGCGGCGTGTCTGCCGTTGCGGGAACTTGTGGCTGCGGGGGACTACCTCGTGTGCGAGCATGGGCTGGAATTTCCGGCTCCCCGCGAGGACGTCTGCGGCCTGGCTGACCTGCAACGCATGGTCAAGAAGCACCCCGGCAGTCGAGGTGTACTCAAGGCCCGCGCGGGGCTTGAATTGATTCGGGTGGGCGCTGATTCGCCGCCGGAGACCTTTACCCGGTTGGAGCTTGTCGAGGCGGGGCTGCCAGAGCCGGAATTGAACGTCATCGTCTGCGATGAATGGGGCAGGCCCCTGCTCTGGCCCGATGCAGCATACCGAAAATATCGGATCAGCCTGCAATACGACGGAGGCCACCATAATAATCCGGACCAGTACCGGCGAGACATTCGGCGCCTGGAAACTACCGAAGCCCTCGGGTGGCAGGAGGTGAGGATCTCCCGGGAGGACTTGTATGGGGATCGCCCAGCCGTGGTGCGCAAAGTTGCCAGCGCGCTGTGGGCAAAGGGCTGGAAACCGTGAAAGACCCAATCGAAACGGGAGCAGTCGGCAATGTTTCCGTGAAACATTGCCGACTGCTCCCGTTTCGACGGATCGGAGAGTCAGACCCTGACCGTTCAAGGGTGCGAAAGCGCTGCCGGATGGCACCGACCACAATTTGCCGGACCAGGTCCGAGTTGAGCAACTCTGCCAGCTGGTTGCGGATCTTGATCTTCTGCGGGTCGCCCGTGAGGTGGTCCCACAGCATGTGTTCACTGAAATCGGGGCGGGCCGGAAGTCGGGAAAAATTCTCAGCGTCCACTTTGCGATGAAGGGCGGTGAACCAATTCCGGACCTGAGTGCATGACATGTTGACTATGGCTGCCTCGACGAGGGCAAGATCGGCACCGTGGTCAGGGCCAGCCGCGTCGAGGCACTGCGTGGCAAGCTCCGTGATCCGCGGCTGGCACGCCAGCATAGGGTGTGTGGCGGGGTGCCCACACCCTGCTGAGGCTGCTGGCAGGCTGTTCATGGTCCTCCTCATGGTGGGATGTCCAAAGGCCTGCGGCGTCATGGGCCATTGAATGTCTTGACCATAGTTCGCCTGCCGCGTCTACGCCCGGGTTTGGGGGTGAGGATGGCCTTTTGTCCCTCAAATAGGTGACGGGAGTTGTGCTGGCCACACGTTGCTGAGTGCTGAGTGCTGAGTGTGTTCGGGATGCCTGAGGATTCCCTACTTTTCCCCGGCTCTCCGCCACAAATGCAAAGTGGCGTAGGACCGCCAGGGTCGCAGCGGTTCGGCCGCGGCGCTCAGCTCGGCGGCCTTGATGGAGCGAGCCTGGGCCGGGGTGTCGCCGCGGAGAAACCCGTAGCCATTGCGTACAGCCGCATCGCCGGGCAGAAAAATGTCGCTGCTGCCCAGCACGCGCATGGCCACATATCCTACTGTCCATGGCCCAATGCCCGGAATGGGCAGCAGCTTGGCGGCCAGGGATTCCTCGGTGTCTTCGGCGCCGATGGAAAGTTGCCCTTCGGCAAGCCGCGCCGCCACATCCAGGATTGAATCAATGCGCCGGGCCGGCCCACGCAAAATATCTCTGCCTCCAGCCGCAATTTGTGCAGGGGTTGGGAAGAAACGCTGCGTCGAACCATGGTGCAACCGGCTAGGCGTGCCCAGCACGGCCAACTGGTTCAGCGCTGTGCGTGCGGCGGCAACGGTGATTTGCTGACCCACCATGGCGCGGATGAGGATCTCAGCCGGATCAGTGCAGCCCGGCAGCCGCATGCCGGGGAGCGCGGCAACCCGCGGCGCCAGCAGTGGGTTCGCACCCAGTGCCGCATCTGCGGCCGCGGGGGAGTGGTCAAGGTTGAACAGGTGCCGCACCTTGGCCAACAGCTCGGGAAATTCCTCCGGCCGTTCAACGTCATGCTCCAAGTACAGGGCCCGTCCATCCCACTGAATGCTGAACCAGCAGTGCCCATCTTCAAGTTGCACGGTGCGTGCATAACTTCGGGGACCCGCTTCCTCAATGCCCGCCACGGCACGGACCGCGAGAAAGTCAAAGATTCCAGGTTCAAAAGGGGGAGTGAAGTCCAGTGCAACAGCCATGAGAGCATTCTTCCATGCGGTGATTTTGGTGCTGCTTGTGCAGGCGGAACCACACGGAGTTGGCAGTCAGTCCTTTTGGGGGACCAGCACGATCTTGCCGTGGACGGTCCCTGCCTCCAATGCGGCATGTGCGTCTGCGGCGCCGGACAGCGGCAGCACCGTCACGTTCCGGGCGCGAAGGCTGCCGTCCCGCAACAGCTCATTGACGGCTTCGGCGGCTGCGGCCAGGTCCGCCACGGTGGCGTTGCTGATGGCAAAGCCGCGGATGCTGCCGTCCTTCGTGTACAGCCTGCCCAGCGGCACTGAATCCGTGGCAGCCATGCCGGAGAGCACAATGATCCGTCCGCGAAGCGCCAAAAGCTCGACGGCGAGACTCAGTCGGTGGCGCCCCGACGTTTCCAAGTGCACATCTAAGCCCCGGCCGTCGGACACCGTGCGGACGGCCTGCCGCAGCTCTTCTGCGAAGCCTTCAGAACGGTAGTCCAGCGCCGCGGAAGCTCCAAGCGACAGGCAGCGTTCGACGTCGGCCGCGCTGGAGGAGGTGATGGCGCGGGCGCCGGCACGCACTGCCTGGACCAGTGCCGCGGTTCCCACCCCGCCGCTGGCCCCTCCAATGAACACTGTCTCGCCGGGCTGCAGCTGTGCGTGCCGGTGCAAAGCCAAGTTGGCCGTGGCTGCGGAATGGAGGACCGCAGCCACGGCGACAGCATCCCCACCATCGGCGTTCAGCTCCGGTGGGAGGTGATAGAGGCGGTCTATGGGAACGGCCGTGAACTGCGCCGCCGTTCCCGGCCTACCGCCGAAGCCCATTGAGTTGGCCCACACAGTGTCCCCAACGTGGAATCCGGCGGGACTATCAGTGCCAAGTTGCTCCACCGTGCCCACAACGTCCCGGCCAAGTACCTGCGGGTGGGTGAGCTCGGTGGCGTACGTTCCGGCGCGGACAAAAGTGTCCACATTATTCACGGCAGACGCAGCAACTCGAACGAGTGCCGTGCCCGGCGTCCGTGAGGGCACGGGCAGTTCACCGTAGTTGATGTTGTCCGGTCCGCCCGTGTCCGTGAAATACGCAGCTTTCATCACTTCAGGGTCCATGGTTGGAGTCTAGGTGAAAAGCAGACGCTGCTAAATTGGATTTATGGGCGAGCCAATCGACATCCTTGAACTTCTGCAAAAACCTGCCACCATCGTGGCGCCCTACTTGTTGGGCGCACTGGTGCGGCACGAGAGTCCGGAGGGACCCGTCGTGGTGCGTCTCACCGAGGTTGAAGCGTATCTTGGCCCGAAGGATTCTGAAGACCCCGATCCTGGCGCACACACCTACCGTGGAAAGACGAACCGCAACGCCGTCATGTTCGGCCCGCCTGGGCACCTATACGTGTACTTCACCTACGGCATGCACTTTTGTGCCAACTTGGTCTGCAGGCCCGAGGGGTTGTCGTCCGGTTGCCTGATGCGCGCAGGTGAGATCGTAGAAGGGCTGGATTTAGCACGGCTGCGCCGCCCCACTGCGAAGCACGACTACGAGTTGGCCAGGGGCCCGGCCACACTGACCAAAGCCCTGGGATTCAACCTGGAACACAACGGCATTTCAGCTCTTGGCGGGCAAGTCTCATTGACGTTGCCGTCCACACCCGAACGCCACGTGCGCACAGGCCCGCGGGTGGGCTTGAGCGGGCCCGGCGGGACGGAGAACTACCCGTGGCGATTCTGGATTGATGGGGACAAGACCGTGTCCAGGTTCAAGGCTGCAGCAGCTCCGAAGGTGCGTGGGCGGGCGCCAACCACCCCGACAACCCCGTAGGCCCCGTTGCCTCCGGCAGGTTGTACCGTTGGAGGGTGAATGAAACCTCAAGCGCCCCGTCAGCCCCAGCCCAAACCATCCAGCAGCATAGCGACATATCCCATGTTTCCGCCGTGGTGGAGCGCTTGTGCGCAACAGTTCCGGACTACCCGCAAGTCGGCATTGTCTTCAAGGACCTCACCCCCGTATTTGCCGACGGAGCAGCCTTGAAGCAGGTAGTGGACGCTATCGTGAGGCCGTTCGCCGGCCAGTTTGACGCAGTGGCAGGAGTGGAGGCCCGCGGTTTTTTGCTGGCAGCAGCGGCCGCGTACGCCACCGGAACCGGCGTCATCACCATTCGCAAGGCTGGCAAACTGCCACGCGCGGTGTACTCCGAGAGCTACGCCCTCGAGTACGGCGAGGCGACCTTGGAACTGCATCGTGAAGACGTCCCTGCTGGTACGCGTGTGTTAATTCTCGACGACGTCCTCGCCACCGGGGGCACCCTGGGTGCCGCTGCGGCTCTGCTTGAGCGCACGGGTGCCGTGGTGGCTGGTTTCGGCGTGGTGCTGGAGATAGACGCACTGCCGGGACGGGTAAACCTTGCTGGCAGGGACATCGTGTCGCTGCTCCACGTGTAGCCCTCACAATCCTCAATCCGCAGCTGTTCCGGACAACACGCGGCCCTCGGCACTGCCATTGTGTAGGCGTGCTCACAAACGGGCCCACCAACACGCAGGCCGGGATAGAATAGACGGTCCGCCTTTTTGGCGACAAGCCTTAGCTATCAGGAGCCTTGCATGTATGACGACGAGTTGGCCCAAGAACGACGCTATGTTGACGGCCTGTATTCCCGCCTGGATGAACTCCGCGCCGAGAAGGTTGAGCAGCTGGCAGAAGTGCGCAGGTCCAGGTCCATGGGCACACACCAAAACCGCTCCGAGCGCGATGCCTTCGCCACACTGTACGAGGACCGCCTGGCCCAACTGAACGCCGTCGACGACAAGCTGGTGTTTGGGCGCCTCGACCTCGATGACGGCCAGGACCGCTACATCGGCCGCATAGGACTGCTGTCGGAGGATCTGCGCCAGCTCATGGTCGATTGGCGTGCCCCTGAAGCCGGTACTTTCTATCAAGCCACGGCCTTTGACCGCATGGGCGTGCGCCGCCGTCGGCACCTGTTGCTGCAAGGGCGCAAAGTGAAGGCCATCGAGGATGATGTCCTTGACCACACCATGCTCTCCGACGGCGCACACGTCCAAGGTGAAGGCGCCCTGCTGGCCGCGCTGAATTCCAAGCGCACTGGTCGCATGAATGACATTGTCGGCACTATCCAGGCCGAACAGGACAGGATCATCCGCTCACCCTTGAGCGGTGCGCTGGTGGTGCAGGGCGGGCCGGGTACCGGGAAAACTGCGGTGGCCCTTCACCGCGCCGCTTATCTGCTGTACACGCACCGCGAACGACTGCAGTCCGCCGGCGTCCTGCTGGTGGGCCCTTCCAACGCGTTCATGAAATACATTGAGCGCGTGCTGCCCTCCCTTGGTGAAACGGGGGTGGTCATGGCCAGCGTGGGCAATCTGTTCCCCGGCGTGTTGGCCAAGGGAAGCGAATCTGCTGAGACTGCCGAACTCAAGGGCCGGATTTCCATGGCGCAGGTGGTGGCAAACGCCGTCGCCAATCGGCAACGCATGCCACATGGGGATGTCAGGCTCGACGTCGAAGGTACCCGTTTGATCCTTACGGTCCGTCAGGTGCGCCGTGCCAGGGACAAGGCGCGGGCCACGGGCCTGCCGCACAACGAAGCGCGCATCACTTTTGTCAAGACTTTGCTGCGTGAGCTGACAGAGCAGTTGCGCGAGCATATTGAATCTGCAGGGGCGGGCAACAACGCCGACCGTTCCTACCTCGCCGAGGATGTGCGCACGTCCCGCGACGTCCGTGTCATGTTGAACTTGTGCTGGATGCCCATGACGGCCAGGCAACTGGTGAATGACATGTTCAGCAAGCCGGAAATCCTGGCCGCCGTCACACCGGACTTGAGCCCGGCAGAGCGGGAGCTTTTGCTGCGCAGCCCGAGCGCGCCGTGGACGGAGTCGGATGTGCCGCTGCTGGATGAGGCCGCCGAACTGTTGGGTGAGATGGATGCCACGGGAGGCCGTGCCCAAGCCAATGCAAAGTCGCAGCGCAAGCGGGATCTGGCTAATGCTGAAAAGGCAATCGCCAACATGAGCCAGCAGATGGAGGATTCTGGTGTCGACGGGATGCTCACGGCGGAGCAGCTGGCCGACTACAACGTGGTCGGTGAGGCGGCCCAGACCAGCGCGGAGCGTGCGCTGACGGACAGGACGTGGGCCTACGGTCACGTGGTGGTGGATGAGGCGCAGGAACTTTCACCCATGCAGTGGCGGCTGCTGGTGCGCCGCTGCCCGGTGAAGTCCTTCACGATCGTCGGCGACATCGCCCAAACCAGCTCCGCATCCGGGGCCATGTCCTGGCGCCAGGCACTGAACCCCTTCATGGGGGAGCGCTGGAACATCGAGGAACTGACGGTCAACTACCGCACCCCTGCGCAGATCGCCGAGGCCGCAGTGCGCATGGCCAATGCGGCCGGCCAGATCGTTTCGGCCCCCAAGGCAGTGCGCGACGGCGAATGGGAACCCTTCGTTGACTACGTTGCGGCAAGCGATGTGGTTGCCCAAGTGGTTGCGGTCATGCCGGAGGAAACCGCTGCCGTGGGCGGTGGACTTGTCGCCGTGATCGCCCCGCCTGCCATGGTTCAGGCCACCACGGCAGCTCTGCGAGAGGTCTACGGCTCCAGGATTGGACACGGGGCCGGCTCCTTGGAACAGGACATTGTGGTGATCGACCCGCACGAGGCCAAGGGCCTGGAATTTGACGGTGTGATCATCGTGGAACCTGCGGAGCTATTGGCCCACGCCCACGGTCGCGTCGGGGACCTGTACGTCTCCATGACCCGGCCCACCCAACGGTTGCGCCTCATCTGTTCGCAGCCGCTGCCGGCGGGAATCGAGAAGTAGCGCCAGCACGTGCCCGCCGTTGTTGCCCACGGCAGCCTCGGCGGGAGGCGGCGCGGGCCACGAATGGCGACGAACCGCCGTCGTGCTGGTAATTTTGGGATGTGTCTTTGCAAACTGAACTCCACGTCCCCGAGAACGACCCCAGCTTCGCCAATGTTTGGCAGGAGCTCAAGTGGCGAGGCCTGGTCCAGGTCTCCACCGACGAGGCAGCCCTTGAAGAGCTGCTCGCCGGCGATCCGATCACGTACTATTGCGGTTTTGACCCCACGGCCCCCAGCCTGCACCTGGGCAACCTGGTCCAGCTGCTGACCATGCGCCGCATGCAGCTCGCAGGCCATAAGCCGCTGGGCCTGGTGGGAGGCTCTACTGGTCTGGTGGGGGATCCGCGTCCGACGGCGGAGCGCACCATGAACTCGAAGGAAACAGTTGAGGAGTGGGTTGGCTACCTGCAGGGCCAGGTGCAGCGCTTCCTGTCATTCGAGGGCGAGAATGCCGCCCGCATGGTCAATAACCTTGACTGGACCGAACCGATGTCGGTGCTGGACTTCCTGCGTGACGTGGGCAAGTACTTCCGCGTCGGCACCATGATCAAGAAGGACATCGTGGCCTCGCGGCTGAACTCCGACGAGGGCATCAGCTACGCCGAGTTCAGCTACCAGATCCTGCAGGGCATGGACTACCTTGAGCTGTTCCGCCAGTACGGCTGTGTGCTCCAGCAAGGAGGGTCTGACCAGTGGGGGAACCTGACAAGTGGCACCGATTTGATCCGCAAGGTTGAAGGCGCCTCTGTCCATGCACTGGGAACACCGTTGATCACCAACTCGGACGGCACCAAGTTCGGCAAGAGCGAAGGTAACGCCATTTGGCTTGATGCGGACATGTGCAGTCCTTTTGACATGTACCAGTTCTGGCTCAACACTGCCGATGCGGACGTTGTGGACCGGCTGAAGGTGTTCACGTTCCTCTCCCGTGAACAAATTGAGGCCATTGCCGCCTCAGTTGCGGAAAAGCCGCAAGCACGCGAAGGCCAGCGGACACTTGCCTTCCAGGTCACGTCCTTGGTGCATGGTGTGGACGCCACCTTGAAGGTGATTGCAGCTTCCGCTGCCTTGTTTGGCCAGGGTGAGCTTGCTGCACTCGACGTGGCGACGTTGGAATCAGCGACCCGGGAATTGCCGCGTTCAACGGCGCCGGCAGCTGGCCTGACCATTGTGGAACTATTGGTTTCCGCAGGGCTTTCCAAGAGTAACTCCGAGGCCCGCCGCACGGTGGGGGAGGGTGGTGCCTACGTGAACAACGTCAAGGTCACCGATCCAGACACCATCTTGGGTTCTGCCGATGCACTCCACGGCAAGTACCTGCTGGTGCGCCGTGGGAAGCGAACCTTGGCCATGGTGGAATTGGCCGCCTGACCAAAGTTCTCCCCGGTCATAGTCTCCCTGCCCGCCTCAACTTGCGTTGGGGCGGGCAGCTGTGTATTGTTCTATCTGTTGCTTGCGCAACGCTGAGCCACTCCGCTTGCGGGGAAGAGCTCACCACCCCGCAAGGAACAAACCCATACAAATTCTGAATGAATACAAACGACTCTTCGATTCGTTTGTTTCTTGATGAAGATATGAGTTTTTGGAAAACATGGAGTGATAAGCAACACACGCTGTGGATTGGACAAAATGCTTTCCTTGAAATAAAGTTTGATCATCGCAACGACGAAAACTAATTATGAAAAATAATTAGGAATTACTCAAATTGCAATTGTTGTTTGAGAACTCAATAGTGTGCCAAGTTTTATTGATACCAATTTATTTAT
>NZ_JAUNVV010000108.1 GCF_030540645.1 Arthrobacter sp. | reverse complement strand
GTCCGGGTCGGGCCGCGGGAGCCGAAGCCGTCCTTGGCGCGATCCTTCTTCTGGTATTCGGGGGCGGCCGGCAGGTCGTTGACCAGCATCGGCTGGCCACCCTGGGCCATGACGGCCAAGGCTGCGGCAATTTCTGCGGCCGGAACGTCGTGTTCCTGCTCGTAGGATGCAATCAGGTCGCGGAATTTGGAGACGTCCTTGCTGGCAAGGGTCTCAGTGATCTTTTCAGCGAACTTGCCAAGGCGCAGGGTGTTGATGGTTTCTGCGGACGGCAGGTGCATCTGGTCCACCGGCTGGCGGGTGGCCTTTTCAATGGCGCGCAGCAGGTACTTCTCGCGCGGGGTCATGAAAAGGATCGCGTCGCCGGAGCGGCCGGCGCGGCCCGTACGGCCAATGCGGTGCACGTAGGACTCGGTGTCATGCGGAATGTCGTAGTTGATCACGTGGGTGATGCGCTCCACGTCAAGTCCACGGGCTGCAACGTCGGTGGCAACCAGGATGTCGATCTTGCCGGCGCGAAGGGCTTCAATGGTGCGCTCGCGCTGCTGCTGCGGGATGTCGCCGTTGATGGCGGCAGCCAGGAAGCCTCGTGAACGGAGCTTGTCGGCAAGGTCCTCGGTGGCCATCTTGGTGCGCACAAATGCGATGACGCCTTCAAATTCTTCAACTTCAAGCACTCGGGTCAGTGCATCCAGCTTGTGCGGGCCCATGACCTGCAGGTAGCGCTGGCGGGTGTTCGCGGCGGTGGTGGTTTTCGCCTTAACCGTGACCTCAGCGGGGTTGTTCAGGTACTGCTTGGAGATGCGGCGGATCTGGCTGGGCATGGTCGCGGAGAACAGCGCCACCTGCTTCTCGGCCGGTGTCTTGGACAGGATCTGCTCAACATCTTCAGCGAAGCCCATGCGGAGCATCTCGTCGGCTTCATCCAGCACCAGGTACTGCAGGTTCGACAGATCCAGGGAGCCCTTGGAGAGGTGGTCGATGACACGGCCGGGCGTGCCGACAACAACCTGTGCGCCGCGGCGCAGACCGGCAAGCTGCGGGCCGTAGGCCGAGCCGCCGTATACGGGGAGCACGGAGAAGTTGTCCATGTGCTTGGCATAGGAGGTGAAGGCTTCTGCAACCTGCAGGGCCAATTCACGCGTCGGGGCAAGCACCAGGATCTGGGTGTTCTTGGTGGGGCCGTTCAGGTCCATCAGTTCAGCCATGCGTGACAGGGCGGGAACGGCGAATGCCGCGGTCTTGCCTGTTCCGGTCTGAGCCAGGCCAACAACGTCCCGGCCTTCGAGCAGCAGCGGGATGGTTGCTGCCTGGATGGGTGAGGGCTTCTCGTATCCGACGTCGCTCAGCGCGGCCAATACGCGGCCGTCAATGCCGAGCTCGGCAAAGGTAATGTCCGGAGCGTCTTCCTTGTTAACGGTGACGGACTCGGAGGAGTTCTGGGAGAAGTTTTCGGGCATGGTCAATGTGTCCTATTCATAGGGGCCAAGCGGCATCTAACGCCGCAGTACAAAGAAATCCAGCCGCTACTGGCATCCCGGGCAGGATCTCGCGCCACATGTGCGCCGCTTTCACGGCCGCTGGCGTTGAACTGAATCAACACCGCATGGCGTTTCTTTGCCGGCAATCCCCTATGAACGCTACTTGCCCGCCCAAAAAACTTGCGGGCCCCATACACTTCAGGCTCCTGCCTCAAAAATTGGGCAGAAAATAAAAGGAGATACCGGAGTGGGGGATGTTTAAATTGTAGTGCATCACGTGCCGCCGCGATACTTGGAAGGCCTGTGATGGCCCGTGAGTTTCGGCACATAGCCGCGAAATCAGGCCGAGCGCGCCAGAATCTTCGGGAATCTGGCGTAAAAGTGCTTGGACAGCTTCAACTCCCCGTCAGCTTCGAGGCGCTGCAATGTCAGCACGTCCTCCACTGTGGGATCGCTGAAGAATTTGCCCACCGTGATCCCGTGCTGCGGCACGTGTTCAACCACGACGGCGTCCCCCGCCGCGACCTTGCCGTGCCCCAACACCCTCAGGTAGGTGCCCGCACGACCCGCCTGGGTAAACCGCTTGACCCATTGAGGCTCGTCCATGCGCTCCGCAAACGTGGCACACGGAACGCGCGGTGACGTGACTTCCAGCAGTGCCTTGCCAATCCGCCAGCGTGTGCCGATCACGGCCTGGCTGGTTTCCACGCCCGTTGTTCGCAGGTTTTCACCAAAGAGTCCCGGGGTGATGGTGCGGCCCAACTCTTCGCTCCAGTAGTCGGCATCTTCTTGGGAATACGCGTAGACGGCCTGGTCCGGTCCGCCGTGGTGTTCGATATCGCCCTGCACATCACCGAACACGCCAAACTTGCGCAAACTGACGGCTCCGGCAACAGGACGCTTGTCGATCCCCGTGACTCCAAAGCCCGTGGCTGTGGTGATCAGCTGGTGGACCCGGCAAATGGCCAGAATCGAACCACTCGGGTGTCTGGAGTCAGTCATGGATTAACAATAAGGCAGGCAATGCGCCCCAACAGCCGGGCATACAGTCCGGCCCCGGGCTAAACCCGGCGGCACCAGCGCAAGGGGGGCCCCGGCGTCGTACTTCTCAGGCACCAACCAAGACGGCGGGCGCGTCATCGTCAGCGACATCTGCTTCAGAAGCCCAGCGCGGCAGGAAGGACGCCGCAATGGCCGCCAGCACCATCCCTGCGGCCATGATCCACATGGTGGAGGTGAAGCCGTCGATGAACACCCCAGGTTTGCTCGTGGCGCTGCTTGTGTCGAGGGCGTCGAAGAAGATGGTGCCGATGATGGCTACGCCCAGTGCGCCGGCGAGCTGGCTGGTGGTGTTGAACAGTCCCGAGGCGGTGCCGGCCAGCTTGGTGGGGACTTCCGAGAGCACGAAGATGCCGACCGGTGCCACGACCATGCCGAACCCGGCGCCGCTCAGGGCAAGCCCTGCCAACAGGTGCCACGGGGTGACGGTGCCGCCAACTGCCTGCACGGTGAAGATCAGCACTACGAAACCGGCTGCGACCACCAGCGGGCCCAGCTGCAGCACCACGCGGCCAATCTTGCGGGCCAGGATCGTTGCCGAGATGCCGGCCAGCACCGGGACCATGACGGAGAACGGAATCATGGTCAGCCCGGCCTTCAAGATCGGGTAGTCCAGGCCCAGCTGCAGGAACAGGGTCTGGATGAGGAAGAAGCCGTTCATGGGGATGAAGAACAAGAACATCATGGCGATGCCAGCGGCGAATGCACGGCTCTTGAACAAGGAGACGGCCACCAACGGCTCGCCCCCACGCTTTTCCTCGCGGCGCTGCAACAACACAAAACCTGCCAGCACCAGCACGCCGAGCACCATGGACACATACGTCCACAGCGGCCAGCCTTCTTCCCGGCCCATGGTCAGCGGGTACAGGATGGCCAGCATGCCCACGGCCAGAATCACGACGCCGGACAGGTCAAGTTTGTGCCGCACCGGCGCCTTGGATTCGGGGACGAACTTGATGGCACAAATCACGGCGAAAACACCCACCGGGATGTTGACGAAGAAGATGGTCCGCCAGCCCCAGCCAAAGAGGTTCGCATCGGTCAAGATGGCACCGATAATGGGTCCGGACACTGCGGCGACGCCGGCCAATGCCGAGAAGCCTGCCATGGCCCCTGCCCGCTCGGATGGCTTGTACATGACCTGCAGGCTGGAGAGCACCTGCGGGATCATGGCTGCGGAGGCGAAGCCCTGCAAGGCGCGGGAGGCGATGAGCATTTCCGGGTTCATGGCCGCACCGCAGAGCACCGAAGCCACCGTGAAGCCGACCAGGCCGATGATGAAGATCTTTTTGCGTCCGTAGATGTCACCCAGACGGGAGCCGGTGATCAGGCCGACGGCCAGGGCCAGCGTGTAGGAAGCCACCATCCACTGCAGTTCGGCGTTTTGAGCGCCGAGGGCACGTTCGATGTCAGGCAGGGCGACGTTGACAATGGTGGCGTCCAGCAACTCCATGAAAGAGGCCATGAACAGGCAGATCAAGGCAATGGAGCGGGCCTTGCCAACGGGTGGGGCGGTGGGTTTCAAGTAGCTTCCTTGGGACAGTGGGAAAAGTGTTGGAAAAATTTGGGGCATGCTGGGCTCCGCGTTAGGCGAGTGCCTCAGGCTGGTGTGTATTGGTGCTGTGTTTCCTGGCTGAGGGCCAGGGCTGCCAGCGACTGCCGGCTCCACGTCATGGCCCCGGAGTCCAGATCAGCCAAGGCGTCACAGAGGAATTCAAGCTCAACGGCACGTGTTCGGGCAATCAGTTCAGCGTCCAAAAGCACAACGCGCGGCAGGAAGGCACTGACAAACTCCAGTTCCTTTTCCAGTTCTGCCACTTCGCGAGCCATGGTGTCGCGGCGGGTGCGCAGCAGCGCGGCAATTTCATTCGGTTCCAGCAACGGGGCGTGGGCAAGGGCGGCGTGGAAGTCCGGGAAGCCGTGTTTGGGGACGGACAGCATCTCGCTGAGCCAACCGCGGGCGGTGACGCGTCCGGCGTCGGAAATTTCATAGATGGAGCGTTCGGGGCGTTGTCCGTGCCGCTCAATTTCCACGATCCGGACCATGCCGTCGCGCGCCAGCCGCTCGATGGTGCTGTAGAGGCTGGCCCGCTGGCTGACGTTGACGACCCTGTCCTTGCCGCGCAGGGCAATCAGCTGCTGCATGCGGTAGGGGTGCATGGGCGCTTCCTCCAGCAATGCCAGCACGGCCAAGGCGAGAGGGGAGCGTTTTGTCATAGTCACAATCTTACTAATAACCTTGTGACCACTTGGACGCGATCCGGGTGCGGTTCGTCACGACTTCCCCAGCGAAAATTCTACGGCGAGAACCGGTAACCCATACCGGCCTCGGTGAGCAGGTGCACCGGATTGGCCGGATCACGCTCCAGCTTCCGCCGCAATTGCGCCATGTAGACGCGCAGATAATGGGTTTCCTTCGCGTAGGCCGGCCCCCACACTTCGGACAGGAGCTGCTGCTGGCTCACCAACCGGCCAGGATTGCGCACCAGCAGTTCAAGCACGCTCCATTCAGTGGGTGTCATGCGCACGGCTTCCCCTCGGCGCAGTACCAGCTTGTTGGCCAGATCCACCGTGAATTCGGTTGTGGCAACGAGCGGTTCCGCGTTTTGCGGCCCGGCCCTGCGCGTCGCCGCCCGCAGCCTGGCCAGCAGCTCATCCAGCCCGAAAGGCTTCGTCACGTAGTCGTCAGCGCCTGCGTCCAGGGCTTCCACCTTGTCGCGCGAGCCGTGCCGTGCCGACAGCACGATGATGGGCACCTCGCTCCAGCCGCGCAGCCCGGCAATGACGTCCAGCCCGTCCATATCAGGCAGCCCCAAATCAAGCACGACGACGTCAATCACCTGGGTTTGCGCGGCGGCGAGCGCGATGGTTCCGTTGGCAGCCGGGATGACCTTGTATCCGTGGGCGTGCAGGTTGATTTGCAATGCACGCAGGATTTGCGGTTCGTCGTCAACGATCAGGACTGTTGTCATGGCAGATTCCTCAAAGTGTCCTCGTGACGCCGGTGGAAAGTGGCATGCGGATGATCATGGTCAGGCCGCCGCCGGGGGTTTCGGCAGCCTCCAGCACACCGCCCATGATCTCGGTGAAACCTTTGGCCACAGCCAACCCCAGACCCACCCCGGTTCCTCCGTGCGCTCCGTAAGAGACGTCGTCGAGCCTCTGGAAGGGCTTGAACATGGCCATGACGTTGGCGGCGGGAACACCTTTGCCGTGATCCACTACGTGCAACTCGCTGGCCGGGTGGCCCTCGATGGTGGCACTGCCGCTGCCGCCAACGGAGCCCAGCACCAGGATTTGAGCGTCTGGAGCGTATTTCACCGCGTTTTCCACAATGTTGGCAATGACCCGTTCCAACAGGCCGGGGTCAGCGTCTATGGCGGGCATGTTCGGCGGCAGTTCCAGGCGTACCCGTTCCGGCGGGACCCCGCGCAAGGCCGCCGGCAGTACTTCCTGCCACGTGACCGGACCCACCACGGGGCTGACCATTTGGGCGCTGAGCCTGGACATGTCCAGCAGGTTGCCGACCAGCGCATCCATCCTGTCTGAGTAGTGCTCGATGGTGGCCAGCAGTTCCGCTTCATCTTCCGGGCTGAACGTCACCTCGCTCTGGCGCAGGCTGCTCACGGCCAGCTTAATCCCGGCCAGGGGTGTGCGCAGGTCGTGGGAAACAGCCCGCAGGACGGAGGTACGGATCTTGTTGTCCTGGTTCAGCTGCACGTTTTCACGCTGTGTCTGGTTCAGCGCGGCACGCTGCTCCAAAGCCAGCAGATGGGCACCAAAGGCACTGAGTAGGCGCCTGTCACGGGCCGGCAGGATTCGCCCGGACAAGCCCAACCGCCAGTGTTCGGACACGTCCTCCACGATGTCCGCCTCCTCGGCCGTGGCCGGAGGGTTCTCCCCCACGGACGATTCCAGCCGCCATTGGCCTTGGGACGGGGCCTGGCGAAAAAGTACCACAGCCCGCATGCCAAAATGATCCCGCACCTGCTCAAGCAGCACCTGCACCGTGTCCTGGGAGGCCAGAATGCCGCGGGCCAGTTCACTGAGTGTGGCGGCTTCAGCCCCGGCCTGCAACGCCTCCCGCGAGCGCCGTGCCGACTGGTCAACGGCGAGCGCAACGATCACAGCCACCAGCAAGAATACGAGCAGGTCCAACAGGTTTTGTGGATCGCTGATGGTCAGGTTCCCCACCGGCGGCGCTGAATAGAAGTTCAGCAGCAGGCTGCTCCAGATGGCCGCCAGCACTGCCGGCCACAGCCCGCCCACGAGCGCCACGGCAATGGTTGCCGCGAATTGAATGAGCATGGTCAGCTCCAAGCTCATGGTTCCCGTGGCGAATTGCACCAGTACCGGCAGCACCGCAGCCAGCACGAATCCGATCACGATCCGTTTCCTGCCCAGTTCGGTGTGGCTGCGGGCCGTCCTGCCGGATCCACTGAGCGGGTGCGGCACCATGTGGACGTCCATTTCGCCGGCGTCGCGCACCACCCGTGCCCCTACGCCCGGGCTGGCCAGGAAGCCCAGACGCGGTTTCCGCCGGGAGGAACCAATGACGATCTGGGTGGCGCCGGCGTTGCGGGCAAAGTCGAGCAGGGCCTGTGCCGGATCCTCTCCTCCCACCGAGTGGTAGGTACCGCCCAGGTCTGTCACCAGCTGGCGCTGTCCTTCGAGGGCCGACGGCGCGTCCCCGGCCACGGCGTCGGAGCGCGGTACGTGCACGGCCAGCAGTTCGCCTCCGCTGACCCGGCTCAGAATGCGGGCTGCCCTGCGTAGCAGCACCTCTCCCTCAGGCCCGCCCGGCAATCCCACCACGATGCGTTCGCGGGTGGGCCAACCGGCCACAATGCCATGGCTCTTCCTATAGGAGGCCAGGCCTTCTTCCACCCGGTCCGCCAACCAGAGCAGGGACAGTTCCCGCAACGCTGCGAGGTTTCCCAACCTGAAGTAGTTGGCCAGCGCGGCATCCACCTTGTCGCCCGGGTACACGCTGCCCGCACTCACACGCTGACGCAGCAGCTCCGGGGAAATATCCACCAACTCTATTTGTTCGGCCCGGCGCACCACCTCATCCGGGACGGATTCTTCTTGGCGGACACCCGTAATGGTTTCCACGGCATCCGTCAATGATGCAAGGTTTTCAACGTTGAGGGTGGAATAAACGTCAATGCCGGCCAGCAGCAGCTCTTCCACATCCTGCCAACGTTTGGCATTGCCCATCCTGGCAATTTCAGCATTTGCGGTGTTTGCGTGTGCATAATCATCTACGAGCACCAGGGCCGGTCTGCGGGCCAGCAGCGCAGCCACATCGAGTTCCTGAAAGTCCATGCCAAGATGGGTGATCCGCTTGGCGGGCACCGTTTCCAAACCGGCAAGCCTCACCCGGATCGGCTCCCGGCCATGGTCCACAATGAGCCCGGCCACCACGTCCACCCCCGCCGCTGCCCGGGCTTTGCCTTCCTCGAGCATGGAGTAGGTTTTGCCCACACCGGGCGCCGAGCCCAGAAAGATTCGCAATATGCCCCGCGTCATGGTTTATTCTCGCAGTTCTGGCAGAACAAGTCCTGACCTGCGCTGAACTAACGCTGTGTTCAGCGCAGGGGACACCCTATTTAGGCCGAGAAGCCGCCGTCGGCCTTGATCAGCTGGCCGTTCACCCAGCGTCCTGCCGGTGAAAGCAGGAACGCCACCACCGGTGCCACGTCGGCGGGCGTGCCCAACCGTCCGCCCGGCTGCAGCGCCGTCAGCTCAGCCCGCACGGAGTCGTCCATCCATCCTGTGTCCACGGGCCCGGGGTTCAGCACGTTGGCGCTGATTTGCTGGCCACCCATTTCCCGCGCGGCCGCAATGACAATCCGGTCCAGCGCACCCTTCGACGCGCCGTATGGCAGGTTGAACGCTGTGTGGTCACTTGTCAGCGCAACGATCGCGCCGCCGTCGTGCGTGGCCTGCCGGGCAAAGGCCGCAATGAGCTGCCAGCTCGCGCGTGTGTTGACGGCGAAGTGCCGCTCAAAACTGTCCAGCGAAGTGTCAAGAATCGCTGAATCCACTGATTCACAATGCGACAACACCAGCCCCTCCAACGAACCCGCTTCCGCAGCGATCTGTCCGAAAAGACGGTCGACGGCGGACGGGTCACCCAGGTCTGCCGGCATGGCCCACACCCGGGCACCGGCCGCAACAAGTTCGGCGGTAAGCTCAGCAACATTGTGGGACATGGGCGCGCCGAACGTTCGCTCGTCGTAGGGGTGCCAATAGTTCAGGACCAAGTCCCAACCCTCGGCGGCGAGGGTGCGGGCAATGCTGGCGCCAATGCCAACGGTGCGGCCCACCCCCGTGATCAAGGCTGTCTTTGGGTGCATGGTTCAAGACTATGCGGGGGAAGCCATGACTGCTAGCGGCCTGTGGAGGAATAAACGCGGTAACTTGGAAGAGTCCCCCGATGGCACACGAAAGGCAGTCATGAGCAGCTCACAGCCCACCCCCAACCCCGGATTCACCCCAGGAAGGGTCACGCGCAGGGCTGCCGCCCCCGCAGGAAAGCCCGGCTCCGTCCCCGTGAAGCCGGGCGGGCCTGCTGCTGCGAAGAAGGTGGGCAAGGCTATCGGGAAAGGTGTTCCGGTGAAGCCTGCCGCCAACACGGCCTCGATCAGCGCCACCATCCGCGAGGCCGCGGCCGCCGCCAAAAGGCGTGTTTTAGCCATCACGAACGCCCATGTGGTTCCGGTGGAAGGGGCGCCGTTTGATGGAACCGTATTGGTGGAAGGTGGGAAGATTCTCGGGTTGGGTGCATCCATCCAGATCCCGGAAGGTGCCGACGTGCTCGATGCACAAGGCCAGTGGCTGTTGCCCGGCTTCATCGACGCGCATGTTCATGTGGGCATGGACCCTGAAGGGGAACTGGGCTCCACCAATGACGTCAATGAGATGACCGACCCCGTCATGGCGGGCGTGCGCGCCATCGACGCTGTGGACCCCTTTGATCCCGGCTTTGACGACGCCCTGGCTGGCGGGATCACAGCCGTCAATGTGAACCCCGGTTCCGGAAACCCCATTGGCGGGCTCGCTGTTGCGATGCACACGCACGGGAGGTACATCGAGGAGATGGTGCTGCGCTCCCCCAGTGGTTTGAAGTCGGCGCTGGGCGAGAACCCGAAAACGGTGTACGGGGAGAAAAAGAAGACCCCTTCCACTCGCCTGGGCACGGCATTGGTGATCCGCCAAGCGTTCATGGACGCACAAAACTGGATGGCACTGCCCGAGCCGCGACCGCGCAACGTCCACATGGAGGCGCTGTCCATGGTGCTGCGCCGCGAGATTCCCTGGCGCCAGCACTGTCACCGCACGGACGACGTCGCCACGGCCCTGCGCCTGGCCGAGGAGTTTGGCTATGAGCTTGTCATTGACCACGGCACGGAAGCCCACGTGATCGCCGATGTTTTGGCCGAGCGCGGCATTCCAGTACTGATCGGTCCGCTGTTCACCACCAAGTCCAAGCCCGAGCTGCGCGGACGCTCCATCGCCAACCCCGGCAAGCTCGCCGCCGCCGGTGTGGAAGTTTCCATCATCACCGACCACCCTGTGGTGCCCATCAACTTCCTCGTCCATCAGGCCGCGTTCGCCGTCAAGGAGGGCCTGGATGCGGACATCGCACTGCGGGCGATCACGATCAACCCGGCCAAGGTGCTGGGCCTGGCAGATCGGATCGGTTCGCTGAAGGTGGGCAAGGACGCTGATCTGGTGCTGTGGAGCGGGGACCCGTTGAATGTCATGCAGCGGGCTCTGAAGGTCTTCATTGGTGGCAAGCAGGTTTACACGTACGACGCCGAGACCCGGGTAGGTGCCGCAGCTTCCCGGGCTTGAGGCCAGCTTCGCTGGGCCGGTCACACTGAAGCCGGGCTGGTCCCGGACACACTGAAGGGACGTTT
>NZ_JAUNVV010000107.1 GCF_030540645.1 Arthrobacter sp. | reverse complement strand
AGATGGACGGCGCTATCCTGGTGGTTGCTGCGACTGACGGCCCGATGGCCCAGACTCGCGAGCACGTTCTGCTGGCACGCCAGGTTGGCGTTCCCTACCTGCTGGTCGCGCTGAACAAGTCCGACATGGTCGACGACGAAGAACTTCTCGACTTGGTCGAAATGGAAGTTCGTGAACTCCTCTCCTCACAGGGCTTCGACGGCGACGAGGCACCGGTTATCCGCGTGTCCGGTCTGAAGGCACTGGAAGGGGACCCCAAGTGGGTCAAGTCCGTTGAGGACCTGATGGACGCCGTGGACAACCACGTTCCGGACCCGATCCGCGACAAGGACAAGCCGTTCCTCATGCCGGTTGAAGATGTCTTCACCATCACCGGTCGTGGAACTGTTGTGACGGGTCGCGCCGAGCGTGGAACCCTGAAGATCAACTCTGAAATTGAGATCGTCGGCATCCGTCCGGTCCAGAAGACCACGGTTACCGGTATCGAAATGTTCCACAAGCAGCTCGACGAGGCTTGGGCCGGCGAGAACTGTGGTCTGCTGCTCCGCGGAATCAAGCGCGAAGACGTAGAGCGTGGCCAGGTTATCGTGAAGCCGGGTTCCATTACCCCGCACACCGATTTCGAAGCCAACGTCTACATCTTGGCCAAGGATGAGGGCGGGCGTCACAACCCGTTCTACTCCAACTACCGTCCGCAGTTCTACTTCCGCACCACGGATGTTACCGGCGTCATCACCTTGCCTGAGGGCACGGAAATGGTTATGCCTGGCGACAACACCGAAATGACTGTCGCGCTGATCCAGCCGATCGCCATGGAAGAAGGCCTCGGCTTTGCTATCCGCGAAGGCGGCCGCACCGTTGGTTCAGGTCGTGTCACCAAGATCATCAAGTAGTCTCTGACTTACTTGTAGTTCTCAAGAAGGGTCCCAGCTTCGGCTGGGACCCTTCTTGCGTGAGTGGCTAACAAAGCAGGAAAGATCCATTTTGTACATTCGATGGTCTAAATGACTTGATGCTGCGTTTCCTGCCATAGGCTGGGAACTCACCGTTCGTAGGGGAAGCGCATGAGCCAGCAACATCAACCAGAATTACCCGCCCAACAAGCACAACCTGCCGGGACAGGCGAAGCGTACCGCCAGGGTTATCTGGACGGGCATCTTGCGGGCTGGAAGGACGCCCTCGCTGCGCAGCCAGCCACACAAGTGACTCGCACCAGGGCTACTGAGGCCATGCAGCCACCAATGCCCATGCCCCATTACCCGCAGCAACCGCCACAGTGGCAGCAGCTGCCAACGCAGCACGCGCCCCGAACCGGCAAAGCCGCCCTTGCCGACCCAACTGCCGTGGCCGCGAAGAAGCTCAAACGGGAAACGCAGAACATCAACATAACGCTCTACGTGGCAAGCCTTCTCATGGTGGCCGCTGCGGCATTGTTTGTGGGCAGCAGCCTTCCAGTGACAGCGCGGCTCGTGGGTGTCTGGCTGGGCACGGCACTTTTCTATGGTGCGGGCCTGCTGCTCCACAGCAGGACAATCAAGCTCAAACCGGCGGCGGTGGCTTTTACTGGCACCGCCCTGGCCATCATCCCCTTTGCCGGTGTGGCCACCTACAATCTGGGCTTTCCTGATGCACCGGCGGTATGGCTGGCCACGTCGCTCATCGGCACAGTGGCCTATATCTACGCTGCAGTACGCTTGCACAGTCGACTGGTGGTCTATGTATCCATGGCTTTCCTGCTGTCCACCGCATGGTCGTCAGTGGCCATCATGGGGGCGGCGCTTGCCTGGTACTTCACGGCCCTGATCATCTTTGCTGCCGTGCTGGGACTCATGGGGCACTTGCTCCAGCGCCGCGGGGCCGTGTCCGTCGCCGGCAGCGCGAGCAGTATGTATGCCAAAGTATTTGCTGAACTTGGCCCATGGTTTGCTCCCGTAGGTCTGGTTGGCTCACTTGTCCTTGGGCTGGCCCTGAACGCTGCGGACCATGCCCTGGTGCTCGTTGCAGGCGGGTTTTACTATGCTGTCATGACCGTCACCTCTACCCAGAGCAACAGTCGCTGCAACTACGTGGGATTCCGGCTCTCGCTCACGGTGGCCGCCCCGTTCCTTGGCTGGATGATCCAGCCGGAGCCGGTATGGGCGGCCGCGGCATTCACCACCGTGTTGGCCCTTCAGCTACTTGCAGGTGCCTACACGCAAGCGCCGCTCTCCAAACTTTTTGGCCATACCGCATGGGTTCGGTGGGACATCTACATGAGTGTTCCACTTATGTCCGTTGGCGCTTTCGTGTGGAGCGTGGCGGAGTTCTTCAGCAACACCGGCACAGTAGGCTCTTGGCCGTTGGCGGACGCCGTTGGGGTGGGTGTTGGCTTGATTGCTGCCATGGCGCTTGTCCCTGCTTTCAGGCCCCGCGGGGAATGGCTGCCACTTCCTGCTGCCGGCGCCGTGGTGCTGTGCTCGCCTTTCCTTGAAGCCATTGATTGGACCGTCCTGGTGGGCGTCGCCCTGGGCTACGCGGTGATCAGGTATTTCTCCGCACACGGAGTAGTCCTCAAACGGGCCATGTTGGTCATATCGCGATTCCTTGTGGTTGCTCTCGTGGCAGCAGGCCTGGCTGCAGCGCTTCCAGCGAACGCCGGCAAAACGGAGCTGATCGTCACTGTTGTGGCCGTCCTTGCAGCCCTGCAGCTGCTGGCGGATGCCCTGCTGTCCAGGCTTGCTGCAGCCAATCCTGTGACACGATGGTCTGCCGTCGGTTGGGCCACCGTTGGAACTGTCCTGGTGGTGGCCTTGTCGGCGACCCAATGGTTTGTAGAGGCGCCAACGGGCCTCTTTGTGCCTGGCCTTTCACTGCCGCAGGTGCAATACGCTTTGGCAGCTGCTGCCATGGGTGCGGCTGCGGCAGCGTATTCACTTCCCCTGCGGACACGCACGGTAGGTGCCGCTTCAGGCACGGAGCCTTCTGCCGCCAAGGCCGTGACGTATCGGGCAGGTGAGCTGCTGGCGCCGTCGTACCTTGTTGTGGCTGCACTTTGCGCAGGGCCGGTGCTAAACGCCGGGGGTGCAAGCCTCGCCTGGGCCCTGGCTGCTGCCTACCTCATCGTGACAGGGGCACTACTTGGCCGCCAGAGCACACAGTTGCACCGCTGGCTCTACTGGTGGGGGGCCCGTGCCGTATCACTCTTGCTGACCGTGGCGTTGTTCCAGCTGTGGCAGGAGTTTGATCCGATGACGCAACTTGTCGGGACGAGGGTGGGGCTTGGACACGTCATGCTGTTGGCGTTGGTTCCACAATTGCTGATTTTGCTGCTGGTGGTTGCACGCGCGACTGCCATCGGGGGGCTGTCGACGGATCTTTGTGTTTCACTGGCAGCTGTTGTTGGTCTGTCCATGGCAGTGGCCATCGGCGGTGGGGGAGGGCGCTGGACAACCATGGTTGCCGTTGGCTTTGCCGCTGCGGCCGTTTCCGGGATCACCATGGTGGGGGAAATCCGGCGCAAACCGCTGCTGGCGGTCAGATGGGCGCCACCAGCGGCACTGATTGTTGTTGCGCTGGTGTGCATGGGCCACCGGCCGGTGTTGATTGTTGTGATGGCAATTGCTGTTGCGTCGTGGTCATTCGTGGCTGCTGCAGCCCACCCCCTGATGGCCAGGAGCGGGTACTTCCTGCTGGCCAGGGCGGCTGTAACGGTCCTCGTTGCTGTGCTGGTCAGGGAACTCACCGATGATACGACCGTGCTTTCGTTGGCTATCACGGCAATATTGTTGCTTCAAGTGCTGCTGCAATTCCTTGCGATCAGAGTTGTGCGTGTGAATGCCGCAGTGGGTGCTCCGGAGCTCCTACAGCCGAGCCTGTGGCTCGTGTTGGCTGCCCAGCTTGCGCTGCCGGTGTCCTACTACTTGGCCGAGGGCGGCTGGGCACCTGCCGGATCGGCAGCCCGCTGGTTGGTTGCGCTGGAGCTGGCCGTGCTGGCCGGCACTGCGCTTGCGGCCCAGTCCTGGCTGAAACAAAGAGGTGCTTCTTATCTTGCGATCGTGGCCATCATGGGCGCGGCAGCCGTCGTTGCGCCGCTTCTGCTCCCTGGCACCACCGCGCTCATACTCCTGGCCCTGTGCCTGGCCGTGATCGCTTGGCGCTGCCTCAGCACGCCCCGTACTCCGGAAATGTCCTGGTACTGGCTCGTGGCCACGGGATGTTTCCTGCTGACCGCCCTGGCTGTCGACGGCGATGCCCGTGTTGGGGTGTTCGCCGCGATGTGGGCTGCGGTGGCACTGGCCCTGATTCTCGCAGGTCACGTGATCAAGAAGGCCTGGGTGGCTTTGCCGGGTTCGGTGCTCTTCTTCTTTGCCGCGGCGCTCTTTGGCGCTCAAGTGTTGGAATCCACCGGCCGGCCCGGTTTGTCGGCACTTGCAGGGTATGGAGCGGTGGTCGGTGTGCTCTACGTGGTCCGTCTGCTGCTGCTGGACGCTGACCAGGACACGCCGGTGGCGCTCTACAGCGTTATCGGCACGGCGATTGGCGGAGGTGCAATTTTTGCCTTGTGGGCCATGCTTGACCACCAGACGGTGCTGCTCGGCGCCGCCGCTTACACGGTTGTCGCCGTGCTTGCGTGCTTCGAGGCGCCGGCCACCCGCCGCAAGGCATGCGTCGATGCAGCCATTATCTCCGGAGCGGCCGTGTGGTTCTGGGCCTGCAACAGCTACCTTGACCTGGGCATGTTCTGGGCCATTCAATGGTGTGCCCTGGCACTGGGTGCCTTGGCCGTGATCCGGTACGTGGGGGATCAGCAGAAAACCGGCAAGGCACTGCTCATGGGAGCGGCAGTCTTTGCCAGCTTGGGGGCATTCACCACCATCTTCAGCGGGGAACCGGTGCAGCAGGTCCTCTCTCTGGTGGTCTTCGCGGCCCTGCTGGTGGTGGGGGTGAACCTTGACGAACGCGTCTTCACCGTCTGGGGGGCCATCGGTGTTGCCACGGGCGTGCTCTGGTATCTGCGGGGATTCACCTACCTCCTTCTGGCACTGCTGGCCCTGGCACTCATTGCCTTCGCCATCTGGCGGCTAAACCGCAAGAAGCCCGACGCCGGTAGCCCTCGCCCGCCATCGCTGAACCAGCCGTCCGCAGTGCCCCAGGAACAGCAACAGCCGTAACCCAACCACATCGACGCAACAATCACGACCAGCATGTACGCGAGCGTCAACACGATGCGCATCACCAGCATGGGGTGCGCAGTCGCGGCCGTGTGCACCCCGCCGTCTCTGGTGACGTTGCTCACTTGGGCCGCTTCTCATACCCATCAAGGCTCCGGTGAAGGGGCCGAATCCGGGGGATCGGTGGCATGAGCCGCCAATCCCATGCCAGCCCCGATTGGCGCAATGGCGCATAATCCGGCATACTTATTGAGTTGTTCAAGTGCTTTTTCGTGTCCCGGTCGAGATAATGCTCGATGCAGGGTCCAAGCTAAAGCCCAAACATAACCAATCCTTCGTAAAAGGTCCGGGTACGTGTGCGATTTATCGCGACACGCCCGACCGCGGGGGTCGGAGCTTCGATGGATTGAGGAACCCGGATTCATCCGGATTCAGTTCATTGGGAGCGTGGCTGGAACTGCCACATTTGAACAGGAAAAGTAAACAGCGTTTACGTCAACAGCATCGCTCCTTATTTAGGATGCTTCGTTACAGGAAAGAGAGTCACGACGCCATGGCGGGACAAAAAATCCGCATCCGGCTGAAGTCATATGACCACGAGGTCATTGATGTTTCAGCCCGGAAGATCGTTGAGACGGTCACGCGCGCAGGCGCAACGGTAGTAGGCCCCGTGCCGCTGCCCACCGAGAAGAACATTTACTGTGTAATTCGTTCACCTCACAAGTACAAGGACAGCCGCGAGCACTTTGAAATGCGCACGCACAAGCGTCTGATCGACATCATTGATCCCACGCCCAAGGCAGTGGATTCGCTTATGCGTCTCGACTTGCCGGCCGACGTGAACATCGAAATCAAACTGTAGGGAGGTGCTGAGAAACTATGACCGCGACCCGAAACACTAAGGGCATCCTGGGCACGAAGCTCGGCATGACCCAGGTCTGGGACGAGAACAACTTGCTTGTTCCTGTAACTGTCGTCCAGGCCGATTCCAACGTCATCACCCAGCTGCGCAACGCAGAAGTTGATGGCTATGTAGCGATTCAGATCGGCTACGGCCAGATCGATCCCCGCAAGGTCACCAAGCCTTTGGCTGGTCACTTTGAAAAGGCAGGCGTCACGCCTCGCCGCCACGTCGTTGAGCTGCGCACCGCAGATGCCGACACTTACTCACTCGGCCAGGAGCTCTCAGTTGAGATCTTCGAAGCCGGCCAGAAGGTCGACGTCGTCGGTACTTCCAAGGGTAAGGGCTTCGCCGGTGTCATGAAGCGTCACGGCTTCCACGGCGCCCCGGCCTCGCACGGTGCACACAAGAACCACCGCAAGCCCGGTTCCATCGGTGGCGCGTCCACCCCTGGCCGCGTTTTCAAGGGTATGCGCATGGCAGGCCGTATGGGTGCCGAGCGCGTAACCACCATGAACCTCACGGTTCACGGTGTTGACGCCGAGAAGTCGCTGCTGCTGATCAAGGGTGCCGTCCCCGGCGCCCGCGGCTCGGTCGTACTCGTACGCACCGCCGTGAAGGGAGCATAAGTAAATGGCTACTGTAAAGGTTGACCTGCCTGCAGAGATCTTCGACGTACAGACCAACGTGCCGTTGTTGCACCAGGTTGTCGTCGCTCAGCTCGCTGCTGCCCGCCAGGGTACCCACAAGACCAAGACCCGCGCCGAAGTATCCGGTGCAGGCCGCAAGCCGTTCGCACAGAAGGGTACCGGCCGTGCCCGTCAGGGTTCCATCCGCGCCCCTCACATGACCGGCGGTGGCGTTGTCCACGGTCCGACCCCTCGCGACTACAGCCAGCGCACCCCCAAGAAGATGAAGGCTGCTGCCCTGCGCGGCGCCCTGTCTGACCGCGCACGCAATGGCCGTATCCACGTTGTGGCTGAACTGGTTGCCGGCATCAAGCCGTCCACCAAGGCTGCAAAGGCTACCTTGGCCGCCGTGACCTCGCGCAAGAACGTGCTCGTTGTCATCGAGCGCGCCAATGACGTTGCCGCGTTGAGCGTTCGCAACATCACGGATCTTCACGTTCTGTATGTTGACCAGCTCAACACCTACGACGTGCTGATCTCCGATGACATTGTCTTCACCCAAGCTGCCTACGAGGCCTTTGTCTCGGGCCGCGCAGCTGCTGAAGCTTTCGCTTCCAGCCTGCTGGTTGTTGACGCGTCGGGTTCCGAAGAAGCTGTTGAAGGCGCCGAGGGCACCATCAAGGGCAACAAGGACTCCATGAAGTACCACGTGCCTGGTTCACGCTGGTACGACGCCACTGTGGCCGAGGCCTGGTTCGCAACGGTTGAGGAAGCCAAGGCTGCAGGCTTTGTTCCCGCCGGCGGCGAAGCTGCCCAGAAGATCGAGGAGGACGCCAAGTGAGCGCCGTCACCATCAAGGATCCGCGCGACGTTGTGCTTGCACCCGTCGTCTCGGAAAAGAGCTACGGCTTGATCGACGAAGGTAAGTACACCTTCTTGGTCGACCCCCGCTCGAACAAGACCGAGATCAAGCTGGCCGTGGAGAAAATCTTCTCCGTCAAGGTCGACTCGATCAACACCATCAACCGTGCCGGTAAGCGCAAGCGCACCAAGTTCGGATGGGGACAGCGCAAGAACACCAAGCGCGCAATCGTCTCTCTCCGCGAGGGCACGATCGACATCTTCGGCGGTCCGCTTTCATAAGCGGAGACCACTTTAACGAGGAAATATACTATGGGAATCCGTAAATATAAGCCGACAACCCCGGGCCGTCGCGGCTCGAGCGTTGCCGACTTCACAGAAATCACGCGGTCGACGCCGGAGAAGTCTCTGGTCCGTCCCCTGCCTAAAAAGGGTGGCCGCAATAACACTGGTCGTATCACGACTCGTCACAAGGGTGGTGGCCACAAGCGCCAGTACCGCCTGATTGACTTCCGTCGTCACGACAAGGATGGCGTCAACGCCCGCGTAGCTGAGATCGAATACGATCCCAACCGCACGGCGCGCATTGCCCTCCTGCACTACGTTGATGGCACCAAGCGTTACATCATTGCTCCGAACAAGCTCAATCAGGGCGACTTTGTCGAAGCCGGTGCGGCTGCTGACATCAAGCCTGGCAACAACCTTCCGTTGCGCAACATCCCCGTGGGTACTGTTATCCACGCTGTGGAGCTGCGTCCCGGTGGCGGTGCCAAGATGGCTCGTTCCGCTGGTGCTTCGGTTCAGCTCGTCGCCAAGGAAGGCAAATTCGCCCAGCTGCGTCTGCCTTCCGGTGAAATCCGCAACGTTGATGCGCGCTGCCGCGCGACCATCGGCGAAGTTGGAAACGCTGAGCAGTCCAACATCAACTGGGGTAAGGCTGGCCGTATGCGCTGGAAGGGCGTTCGCCCGACCGTCCGCGGTGTTGTCATGAACCCTGTTGATCACCCTCATGGTGGTGGTGAAGGCAAGACCTCCGGTGGACGTCACCCGGTCAACCCGAACGGTAAGCGCGAAGGCCGTACCCGCCGTCCCAACAAAGAGAGCGACAAGCTGATTGTTCGTCGCCGCCGTACTGGCAAGAACAAGCGATAGGAGCCTGGAGACATGCCACGTAGCCTGAAAAAGGGTCCCTTCGTTGACCAGCACCTCTTTGTAAAGGTAGCTAGGGAAAACGATAAGGGTACCAAGAACGTCATTAAGACCTGGTCCCGCCGCTCGATGATCATCCCGGACATGCTGGGTCACACGATCGCCGTGCACGATGGTCGCAAGCACATTCCCGTGTTTGTCACTGAGTCGATGGTCGGGCACAAGCTCGGCGAATTCGCCCCCACGCGGACATTCCGCGGCCATGTCAAGGACGACCGTAAGGGCAAGCGCCGCTAAGGCGCTTGACTTTACGGCTAAGACGAGAGAGAGATAGCAATGGAAGCCAAGGCAAGTGCGCGTCATCTGCGCGTCACGCCTATGAAGGCCCGGCGCGTCGTCAACCTGATTCGTGGCAAGCAGGCGAATGAGGCATTGGCGATTTTGAAGTTTGCCCCCCAGGCAGCTTCGGAGCCGGTATTCAAGGTAGTCCAGTCCGCAGTGGCTAACGCCCGCGTTCTGGCAGATCGCGACAGCATCGCGTTCAACGAAAATGATCTGTACATCAGCGAAATCTTCGTTGACGAAGGCCCCACGATGAAGCGGTTCCAGCCGCGAGCACAGGGCCGTGCATTTCAGATCAAGAAGCGCACAAGCCACGTAACCGTGGTTGTCGCTACCCCCGAGAAAGAGGAGGCTCGCTAAGTGGGACAGAAAGTAAACCCGCACGGTTTCCGTCTCGGGATCACCACGGACCACCGTTCACATTGGTTCGCGGACAGCAACAAGCCCGGCCAGCGGTACAAGGACTTCGTAAAAGAAGACATCCAGATCCGCGCACTCATGTCCACGGGCATGGATCGCGCCGGCATTTCCAAGGTTGAGATCGAGCGCACCCGCGACCGTGTACGTGTGGATATCCACACCGCACGCCCCGGAATTGTTATCGGTCGCCGTGGAGCCGAAGCAGACCGCATCCGCGGCGAGCTCGAAAAGCTCACCGGCAAGCAGGTTCAGCTGAACATCCTGGAAGTCAAGAACCCGGAAGCAGACGCTCAGCTTGTTGCCCAGGGCATCGCAGAGCAGCTTACTAGCCGTGTGGCTTTCCGCCGCGCGATGAAGAAGGCTATGCAGTCCGCACAGCGCACTGGCAGCGTCAAGGGCATCCGTGTCGCTTGTGCCGGTCGCTTGGGTGGCGCTGAAATGTCACGCACCGAGTTCTACCGCGAAGGTCGTGTGCCCCTGCACACCCTGCGCGCCAACATCGATTACGGCTTCTTTGAAGCCAAGACCGTGTTCGGCCGCATTGGTGTCAAGGTCTGGATCTACAAGGGCGACGTCACGAGTAAGGAACTGGCTGCTCAGGCAGCCGCTGCTCCTGCACGTGGCCGCGGCCCCCGCCGTGACGGTGACGACCGCGGTGCCCGCGGCCCCCGTGCCGGTGGCGACCGTCGTCGCAACGACCGCAACGAGCGCACTGAGGCTCCGGCCGCAGTTGAGGCTCCGGCAGCTGCAGCCCCGGCAGCAGAAGGAGGAGAGGCTTAAATGCTTATCCCACGTCGAGTAAAGCACCGTAAGCAGCACCACCCCGGTCGTACGGGTCAGGCTACTGGCGGCACCGTGGTTTCGTTCGGTGAGTGGGGCATTCAGGCTCTCTCCCCGGCATACGTGACCAACCGTCAGATCGAGTCCGCTCGTATCGCCATGACTCGTCACATCAAGCGTGGCGGAAAGGTGTGGATCAACATCTACCCTGACCGTCCCTTGACGAAGAAGCCTGCTGAAACCCGCATGGGTTCCGGTAAGGGTTCGCCCGAGTGGTGGATCGCGAATGTCAAGCCCGGCCGTGTTCTCTTTGAACTCTCCGGTGTATCAGAAGAGGTAGCAC
>NZ_JAUNVV010000106.1:1853-10825 GCF_030540645.1 Arthrobacter sp. | reverse complement strand
GGCGGATTGCCCGGACTGGGAGTTCGGCCCTGTCTGCCAAACCAGTCAAGTCAGGCAGGCGCCGCATCCGCGGTGGTGGCAGCATCCGCAGTTGTTCCGGTGGAGTTTCTCGGTGAGGAAATCGGTGTGATCGTGCCCGCCACTGCCGATCCCGGCAGCATCTCCCGGACGGCCTGCGCGGCGGCGGCACCCATTCTTGATGCTGTGCGGATGCGTGCCGAACTGCACCACGCCATGAACGATGTCGCCGATTCCCGGCGTCGGCTGCTTCTTGCAGGGCAGGAGCAGCGCAAGCGTCTTGAGCGTGACCTGCACGACGGCGCGCAGCAGCGGCTGGTGGCGCTTGGCATGCGGCTTCGTGTCCTGCAGCGCACGGTTCCGGGTTCCGCAGTGCTGGCGGTTTCCCTTGATGCGGCCGTAGCCGAGCTCGCCACCGCGGTTGCCGAGCTGCGGCAGCTTGCCCACGGTGTGCGCCCCAGCGCTCTTGAAGACGGGCTGCTCAGCGCCTTGGCGGATTTGAAACGCAGGACGCCCCACGCCATAGAGCTCGATGTCGACGCGGACGGGGTGCCCGACGCCGTGGCCACCACCGCGTATTTCGTGGCCAGTGAGGCCATCACCAACGCAGTCAAACACGCAGGTGCTGCGCATATCCGGATTGTGGCGCGCTTTAGGGATGGCAGTTTGCACCTGATGATTTCCGATGACGGGTGCGGCGGCGCGCGAACGGCACCTCCCACGGGCCGGAAGGGCGTGCTTCAGGATGCAGGGACAGCTGGCGCCACGCCTTTTGGGCTGGACGGGCTGCATGACCGTGTCGCTGCCCACGGAGGCACCTTGCGGGTGAAGTCCCCTGCTGGACACGGCACCATCATCGAGGCGGTGCTGCCGTGCGCATCGTGATTGGCGAGGACTCGGCACTGTTCAGGCAGGGACTGGCGGCGTTGCTGGAGTCCGCCGGGCATCGGATTCTAGCCACCGCTGCGGATGCGGCGGGGGCTGTGGCACAAACCCTTGCCCTGCGCCCGGACATCGTCATCCTTGACATCCGCATGCCCGGAACCATCGACGGCATCGCGGCCGCCCTGGAAATCCGCAGCTGGCCGGACCCAACACCGGTGATGCTGCTTTCCCAGCACATTGCCACGCGCCATGTCCTTGAACTTACCGTGCAGGGCTCCATCGGATACCTGCTCAAGGACAGGGTGCTGGACGTCGACGACTTCCTCCGGGCACTGGACCACGTCCGGGCCGGTGGGACGGCCCTCGACCCGGAAGTTGTGGCCCGACTCATGGGAACGGCACGGGCAGGGTCGGTGCTTGATTCGCTGACCCCGCGAGAACTGGACGTACTTGAACTCATGGCCCAGGGACTTTCAAACCGGTCCATTGCGGAACGGCTCTTCTTGTCGGAACGGACCGTGGAGACCCATGGAACGAATATTCTGGCCAAGCTCAACCTGCCGGAGAGTTCCTCCGAGCACCGGCGGGTGCGTGCCGTACTCACCTATCTTGAAGCACGGCAACCATGAGAAATCCCACACGCACCTGAAACCTGGGGGAGCCTGAAGTTCGGGTACTTGGACATACAAAAATGGTGCCCGGCCCAGCGACATGATTCGCGAAGCCGGACACCATCAATAATGTGCCCTCGATAGGATTCGAACCTACGACCTTCCGCTCCGGAGGCGGACGCTCTATCCCCTGAGCTACGAAGGCGAAGGCAACCGTGGTTGCCAAAGGGAACGAGAAAGAGCTTAGCAGGTGCGGGGCGCCGGATGTAAAACTGCCGCTCAACGAGTCCCGCAGGAGTTGAATAATTCAGCATGACCGCCAGTAATTCTCGCTGGGAAGCCTTGAAGTTCCGGGTAACGTTGGTGCAATGGTGAGAACATGGGCATGAAAAAACAGCAACAGGTGTGGCTTTTTGCTGCCGCGATCGTTCTGACCGCATTGACGCTGCGCGGCGCCGTGACGGTGGTGCCTCCGCTGATCTCAACCATCAATCAGGACCTGCCGCTCACGGCCACCACGATCGGCATCCTGGGCATGCTCCCGACGGCCGCGTTTGGTGTTTTTGGGTTCCTGACCCCCTACGTGCTGCGCCTGGCATCGCTGGAAAAACTCATCGTCGCCTCCATTTTGGTGGGCATTGTGGGACAAGTTGTCCGGGTGATGGTTCCCACCACGCCCCTGTTCCTGATCTTTACCGTCGTGGCCTTCGGCGGACTCGGTGCCGGAAATGTGTTGCTTCCGCCGCTGGTTAAGAAGCACTTTCCCACCAAGATTGGCCTCATGACCGCCGTCTACGTCACGGCGATTTCGATCGGCACGGCGCTTCCGGCCCAGCTCTCCGTCCCTGTCGCGGACGCCACGAGCTGGCAGTTTTCCCTTGCCTCCTGGGCGGGGCTTTCCACCGTTGCCTTGATTCCGTGGTTTGTGGCCCTGATTTCACCAAAAACGTGGTTTTCATCAGGACCGTCGTCTTCCCCGCGAACGACGCCGGCTCCCACCACCGCTGCCGTCTCACCGCCCGCGGCTGCCGCCGGACAGGGTGATCCGGGGGCGCTGTCCATTCATTCATCGACTCCCGCAGCCCCTTTGCCTCCGGCCAAGATGAATTTGTGGCGCTCGCCCACCGCCTGGGGGCTGACGTTGATGTTTGGCTGCACATCGCTGAACACCTATGCACTGTTCGCGTGGCTGCCGGAGATTCTCACCCAGGCGGGGCTGGACAGGGGACATGCCGGTTCCATGTTGGCGCTCTTTGGGGCGCTCGGCCTGCCGTTGAGCTTGTGTATTCCCTTGATTGCCGCGAAGATGCGCAACCCGTTCCCGGCCGTGCTGGTCATGTTGGGCTGCTTCGTCACCGGCTACCTCGGCTTACTGCTCTCTCCGGCGAACGGCACGTGGCTTTGGGTGTCCTTTGCCGGGTTGGGGCCCGGCACGTTCCCGTTGGCGCTGCTACTGATCAACCACCGCACGCGCACCCATGTGGGGGCAGGGGCGCTCTCCGGATTTGGTCAGGGCATGGGTTACACGCTGGCTTGCACGGGGCCGCTGTTCTTTGGACTGCTGCGCCAGTGGACGGGGTCGTGGACGGCGCCGTTCATGTTCTTGTTCGCCACACTGCTGCTGTTGGGTTTCGGTGCCTACATTATTTGCCGCCCGCGGATGCTTGAAGACGACTTCGTTCCCCGTCCCGTCGGTTCCTGAGCCCACGAAACGTGCAATCTCCACATTTTGGGCACAACCGTCCCGGATTGGGGGAGGGTGCGGCCTGAACCGTACACTTGGACATGTGACTCCTGAAGAACTTTCTGCCGCCATTACCGCCTGCCTAAAAGATGCCGTCGACGCCGGTGAACTCAGCGTCCCTGCCGAAGCCCTGCCGAAGGAAGTGCGGGTGGAGCGCCCCAAGAGCCGCGAACACGGGGATTGGGCCACCAACATTGCCCTGCAGCTGGCCAAACCGGCAGGTGTCGCACCGCGCAAGATCGCCGAAGTTCTCAGCAACCGGCTGGCGGAAATCCCCGGCGTCACCAAGGTTGACATTGCCGGACCGGGCTTCTTGAACATCACTCTTGACGCAGCCGCAGCGGGGGAATTGGCGAAGGCGATCGTGGAGGCCGGCGGCAACTACGGTCTCAACACGGCGATGGCCGGAACGAAGATCAACCTGGAATTCGTCTCCGCCAACCCCACCGGTCCCATCCACTTGGGCGGCACCCGCTGGGCGGCCGTGGGCGACTCCCTGGCCCGGATCTTCCAGGCGCAGGGCGCGGACGTCACCCGCGAGTACTACTTCAACGACCACGGCAACCAGATTGACAAGTTTGCCCGCTCCCTGCTCGCCAGCGCCAAGGGAGAGCCGGCACCCGAAGACGGTTACGGCGGAGCGTACATTGAGGACATCGCCGCCGAGGTTGTGGCAAAGAACCCGGGCATTCTCGAGAGTGCAGATCCCCAGGAAGAGTTCCGTGCTCAGGGCGTGGAACTGATGTTCGCCGCGATCCGAGCATCGCTGCATGAGTTCGGCGTCGACTTTGACGTCTACTTCCATGAAAACTCGCTGTTTGAAGACGGTGCCGTGGACAAGCTGCTCACACAGCTCAAGGGCTCCGGCAACATGTATCTGAAGGACGGCGCCTGGTGGTTGAACTCCACCGACTACGGCGACGACAAGGACCGTGTGGTCATCAAGAGTGACGGTAACGCAGCCTACATTGCCGGTGACATTGCCTACTTCAAGAACAAGCGCGACCGCGGTTTTGACCTGTGCATCTACATGCTCGGCGCCGACCACCACGGCTACGTGGCCCGGCTCAAGGCCGCAGCGGCAGCCATGGGAGATGACGCCAACCGGGTCGAGGTGCTCATCGGCCAGATGGTGAACCTGGTCCAGGACGGCAAGCCCGTACGCATGTCCAAGCGCGCCGGAACAGTCGTCACCATGGAGGACCTCGTGGAGGTGGTCGGCACGGATGCCGCCCGCTACTCGCTGGCTCGCTTCTCCTCTGACTCCAACATCGACATCGACTTGGATGTGCTGACGAAGAAGTCCAATGAGAACCCCGTGTTCTACGTCCAGTATGCCCATGCCCGCACCTGCGCCGTGGCCCGCAATGCCGCAGCGGCCGGTGTGGAGCGCACCGTCTTTGACGCCGCGGCACTGACCCACGCCACCGAGTCGGAGCTGCTGGCGGTGCTGGGGCAGTACCCGGGCGTGCTCAGCCAGGCTGCCTCCTTCCGCGAACCGCACCGTGTGGCCCGCCACCTGGAAGTCATCGCCGGCGCCTACCACCGCTGGTACGACGCCTGCCGCGTCACCCCCATGGGTGAGGACGCCGTCACGGACACCAACCGCACGCGCCTCTGGCTCAATGACGCCGTGGGCCAGGTCTTGGCCAACGGGCTGTCCCTGCTGGGCGTTACAGCCCCGGAACGGATGTAAACATGACTGATACAACACAGCAAGTGGCCGGCGCGACGCTGGCCCCAGTGTGGCTGCCGCCCGCAGGCGACCCCAATGAGCTGGTCCCCGCCATGTGGGCGCACGACGTCGAACGCGGCGGACACGGTGAACTCACCGTCAGCGGTGTGCCGGTCAGCGAGCTCAGGGCTCAGTTCGGGACGCCCTTGTTCGTCATGAGCGAGGACGACTTCCGCGCCCGGGCACGGATGTTCAAGGACGCGTTCGACAACGCGTTCGCAGATATTTGCGGCGGCGTGGACGTCTACTATGCGGGGAAGGCATTCCTTTGCACCGAAGTGGCGCGCTGGGTCGACTCCGAAGGGCTGCGCCTTGACACCTGTTCAGGCGGCGAGCTGGCAGTGGCCAAGCGGGCCGGGCTGTTGGGTGAAAACCTTGGCCTGCACGGCAACAACAAGTCCGACGCCGAGATCAACCGCGCCCTGGACATGAACCTGGGCCGCATTGTGGTGGACAGCCTGCACGAGCTCAAGCGCGTGGCTGCACTGGCAACAGCGCGGAATGCGACGGCCAATGTGATGCTGCGCGTGACCCCCGGCGTGCACGCCCATACTCATGAATCCATCGCCACGGCCCACGAAGACCAGAAGTTCGGGCTCAGCCTCCTCTCCGAGGACCCGGATGCTCCCGGCATGGCTGCGGCGGAAGCCGCCTCGCAGTTGGCCGTGGAAGCGGAAAGCATCAACTTCCTTGGCTTCCACGCACACATCGGCTCGCAGATCTTCGAAGCCGAAGGCTTTGGCATTGCCGCCCGCAAGCTGCTGGCCTTCACCCATGAAATCCAGACCAGGCACGGCATCACACTGCCCGAGCTTGACCTCGGCGGCGGGTACGGGATCGCCTACACCGCCGTTGACACCCCGCGACCGGCAGCCGAAGTCGCTGCTGCGATGGCCGACGTCGTACGTGAAACGTGTGCCGAGCTGGGCATGGCGTGCCCGCGGATCTCCATTGAGCCCGGCCGCGCCATCGTTGGCAGCACCACGTTCACGCTGTATGAGACGGGCACGCTGAAAACCGTTCAGGTCGAGGTTGACGGGCAGCCGGATGTGACGGCTCCGCGCCGTTATGTGTCGGTGGACGGCGGCATGTCCGACAACGCCCGCCCGGTGCTTTACGAAGCGGATTATTCGGCCGTAGTGGCCAACCGCGCCTCAGCCGCAGCTCCCGCATTGTCCCGAGTGGTGGGCAAACATTGCGAGAGTGGTGACATTGTTGTTAGAGATGTATATCTGCCCAACGATGTGGCGGCTGGCGACCTGCTTGCGGTTCCCGGAACAGGCGCGTACTGCTGGGCACTGGCCAGCAACTACAACTATGTGCCCCGGCCGCCCGTGGTGGCACTAAAGAACGGAGCTGCGCGCTTGATAGTGCGCGGTGAAACAGAAGACGATTTGCTGGCACGCGATTTAGGGGCCTAGAGACCTTGACAGAGCGCAACACCGTGGACACCAACGTGTCCGCAAACATTAAAACCCTGAAAGTGGCGCTCCTTGGAGCAGGAAACGTGGGCTCGCAGGTTGCCCGCATTCTGCTCGAGGACGCCGACGCACTGGCTGCCCGTACGGGTGCCCGGCTTCAGCTGGTGGGCATTGCCGTGCGTAATGTCGACGCCCCCCGTGAGGTTCAGGCCCCCCGGGAGCTGTACACCACGGACGCCTCGGCACTGGTGCGCAACGCTGACATTGTCATCGAGCTCATGGGTGGCATGGAGCCGGCGCGCACGCTGATCCTTGAAGCCATTGAGCACGGGGCCACTGTTGTCACGGGCAATAAGGCGCTATTGGCGGTTGACGGACCCACCTTGTATGAGAAGGCCGACGCAGCCGGCGTGCAGCTTTCCTACGAGGCCGCCGTGGCCGGGGCGATCCCCATCCTGCGCCCCATCACCGACAGCCTGGCCGGGGACAAGATCACCCGCGTCATGGGCATAGTCAATGGCACCACGAACTACATCCTCGACGCCATGGATTCCACCGGCGCCCAATTTGCCGACGCACTGGCTGACGCCACCCGCCTAGGCTATGCCGAAGCTGATCCCACCGCGGACATCGAAGGGCACGACGCCGCCGCTAAGGGAGCCATTTTGGCGTCGTTGGCGTTCCACACGCGTTTTGCGCTCTCGGATGTGCACTGCCAGGGCATTACCGGCGTCACAGCCGAGGACATTGCCGCAGCTAAGGATGCCGGCTACGTCATCAAGCTGCTGGCCATCGCCGAAACGCTGCCGAACCCTGCTGCCGGCAAGACGGACGACGGCGCACCGGCCTTGGGCGTGAGCGTGCGGGTGCACCCGACGCTGCTGCCGCGCGAACACCCGCTGGCTGCCGTGCGCGGAGCGTACAACGCCGTGTTTGTGGAAGCCGAGTCCGCCGGGGAGCTTATGTTCTACGGCCGCGGTGCCGGGGGAACGCCCACCGCGTCGGCCGTCATGGGCGACGTTGTTTCCGCCGCCCGCCGTCTGGTGCTGGGCGGCCCGGGCCGCACGGATTCCAGCATTGAGGTGCTGCCTGTGCTGCCGATCGAGGCAGTGGCCACAAGGTACTACATTGGCATGGACGCCGCAGACCAACCGGGCGTGTTGTCGAAGATTTCCACACTGTTTGCCGAGAACGGCGTCTCCATCGAGACGATGCGGCAGACGGTACACCGTGAGCGTGAGGAAACCGAGAATGCAGGGCCCGGTTCCGCCGAGCTGCGCATTGTCACACACCGCGCCAGCGAAGCTGCCCTGGCAGCAACCGTTGAGGCCATCAAGGGTCTTGACGTTATTAATTCAGTGACGAGTGTCTTGAGGGTGGAGGGAGTCTAATGGCTCACCAGTGGCGCGGAGTGGTCCGCGAATATGCAGAGCGTTTGCCGGTAACGGCAGAAACCAAGATCATCACGCTGGGGGAGGGCGGTACACCTCTGGTGTACGCCCGGCACCTTTCGGAATTGACGGGCTCAAAGGTCTACCTGAAGGTCGAGGGCATGAACCCCACCGGCTCCTTCAAGGACCGCGGCATGACCATGGCCATGACGGCTGCAGTTGCCGCCGGTGCCAAGGCCGTGGTGTGCGCCTCGACCGGGAACACCTCTGCCTCGGCTGCAGCCTACGCCCAGGCCGCTGGCCTGACGTGCGCCGTGCTGGTGCCTGAAGGCAAGATCTCCATGGGCAAGCTCAGCCAGGCGGTGGCCCATGGCGCCACCCTCCTGCAGGTTGACGGCAACTTCGACAACTGCCTGGACGTGGCCCGCAAGCTGGCCGACTCCTACCCTGTGTTCCTCGTGAACTCGGTGAACCCGGCTCGCATCGAGGGCCAGAAGACCGGTGCTTTCGAGGTGGTTGACGCCCTGGGCGACGCACCTGATTACCATGTGCTGCCTGTCGGCAATGCCGGCAACATCAGCGCCTACTGGCGTGGGTACAAGGAATACTGCGCACCGTACGAGTCCGTGGAAAATGGCACTTTGGCTCCGGTTTCCACCCACACGCCCATCATGTGGGGCTTCCAAGCTGCAGGTGCGGCCCCGTTCGTGGCAGGGCACCCCATTACCGAACCGGACACCATTGCCACGGCCATCCGCATTGGCAACCCGGCCTCGTGGGATATGGCGATTGCGGCAAGGGACGAATCCGGCGGTCTTATCGAAGCTGTCACGGATGAGGAAATCCTCGCCGCGCACCGCTGGCTCTCCGCCAAGGAAGGCGTCTTTGTGGAGCCCGGCTCCGCAGCAGGCGTTGCCGGTCTGATCAAGAAGCACGCAGCCGGCGAAGTCCCCACCGGAAAGACCTTCGTCATCACTGTCACGGGCCACGGCTTGAAGGACCCCGACTGGGCCTTGAAGAACGCCGACGGCTCTTCCGTCACACCCACCTCCGTGCCCTTTGACGTGGTCACGGTTGCCAATGCACTGGGTCTGACGGACTAGCAGCACACCATCATGACAGGGTCCACCATGACATCCCCGCTTTTGAAAACACCCCTTGCCGGGG
>NZ_JAUNVV010000106.1:0-1753 GCF_030540645.1 Arthrobacter sp. | reverse complement strand
GGGATTTGATTCCCTGGGACTTGCGGTCTCGCTCTACGACACGTTGAGCATCACCACGTTGGACACGCTGGAACTGGAGTTCGACCTCAGTGGGGAAGGTGTGGCGGAGCTTCCCCGGGATGCCAGCCACCTGGTGGTGAAGACCCTTGACCTTGCCTTGGCACGACTGGGCTACAGCCGTGGGGGATTGCGCGTTGCCGCCGTCAACGTGCTCCCACACGGCCGCGGCCTGGGCTCCTCGGCGTCGGCCATCGTCGCGGCCATCATGGCCGCCAACGCTTTGGTTGATACTGCAGACAGGCAGGATCTGGCCTGGGTCCTGCAACTCGCCTCCGAGCTGGAAGGTCATCCGGACAACGTGGCCCCGGCCATCTTTGGCGCGGTGGCCGTCTCATGGCAGGAAGGCGAGGGCTACGCCAGCGCCAAGATCACGCCGTCGGACGTGGTCATTCCCGTGGTGGCCATTCCCGATGTTGAATTGAAAACCGAACGTGCCCGCGGCATGCTCCCAGCCACGGTGCCCCACGCAGACGCGGCCGCGAACTCGGGCCGTGCGGCGCTGCTCATGCACGCCTTGACGGCAGATCCCTCGCTGCTGCTGGCCGGCACACGCGACTATTTGCACCAGGATTACCGGGCCGCAGCCATGCCGGAAAGTGCGGCTCTGGTTGCTGCACTGCGTGCCGAGGGCTTTGCCGCCTTCATTTCCGGTGCGGGTCCCACCGTCATGGTGCTGGCCAATGGCGTGGCTGAAGCAGACACTATTGTTCAGCGCATCACTGATCGGGATGCAAATGCAGGGGCAAATACACCAGCGAACGTACAAAGAGGCGCAGAACACGGCGTGTCTTGGCGGGTTTTGCGGCTGCAGCTGGACCTTGAAGGTGCTAAAGTAGAAGTGCATCCATAGCTTGTAAACACTTTCCACTGACCCGCGCAGGCGTGGCCGTTGGATAAGTTCAATGCTTATAGAACTCTTGATGCCGCTCTTGCGGTCCGTGCCATCTTGCTTGCACAGTGACTGCTGGATCAATGAAGGGCAGCCGCCGCATTGATCCTCGGATCATTCCCATGTGAGAAAAGATTCAAAGAGTGAATTACACCATTCCTTGCGCGCCTTCGGGTGGCATCAGGGAGTGGAACCTCAGATATTTCCCTTGGCCAGCCAGTGCGGCTGCACTTGGGGAGTCTGACACTAATCATCGCGGCCCCAAATATTGGGCCCGCCATCGAGGGGGAAGGATCCTTCGTGACCGAAACCGTAATTTCAGCCGCTGATTCCCAAGCAGCTGATGTGGACACCACAGCAAAGTCGGCACCTGCCAAATCAGCCGGCCTGGCCGGATTGAAATTGGCGCAGTTGCAGGTTCTGGCCGGCCAGCTGGGCATCACCGGCGGCTCCAGGATGCGCAAGGGTGACCTTGTTGACGCAATTTCCGCCCATCAGCGCGGCTCTTCCGTGGCAGACCGCCCGGCACGCTCAGCGGCCAAGACCGCTGAGCCCGCCGCTGAGAAGTCTGCTGACAGCGATTCAGCTCCCGCCGCGCGTAGCAACTCCCGCAGGGGTGCAGCGAGCAAGGCCGCAGCCGAGTCCGGCGATGCCACTTCGAACGCAGCCACCTCGAACGAGGCAAAGTCCAGTGACGGCGCAGCGACCACAGAACCCGGCACTGCCGGTGAACGCCCGGCCCGGGGCCGCGGCCGTAGCCGCCGCGCTGGCAGCAGCGACGGTGTCATCACCACCGGTGCGGGC
>NZ_JAUNVV010000010.1 GCF_030540645.1 Arthrobacter sp. | reverse complement strand
GTTATCTGCGCACGAGTTCCAGGACGTGGTCGCGGACATCTGCCATGGTGACGATATCCAGGGCTTCGGCATTCAGGCGCAGGAACGGTTCGGTGTTGGAGGCGCGCAGGTTGAACCACCAGGAACCGTCCTTGGCTGTGAACGTGATGCCGTCGAGTTCGTCGACGATGACGTCCTCGCGCGTGTAGGCAGCGCGGACCCTTTCCACGGCAGCAGGAACGTCAGCCAGTTGGGAGTTGATTTCCCCGCTGGAGACGTAGGGCTCGTATTCGCGGCCCAGGTCGGAAAGCGTGCCGTCCTGCTCGCCCAACGCGGCCAGAACGTGCATGGCAGCGAGCATGCCGGTGTCTGCGTTGAAGAAGTCACGGAAATAGTAGTGGGCCGAGTGTTCCCCGCCAAAGACGGCGCCTTCGGCTGCCATGGTGGCCTTGATGAACGAGTGGCCCACGCGTGTGCGCACGGCACGGCCGCCGTCGTGGGCGATCAGCTCAGGCACTGCGCGGGAGGTGATGAGGTTGTGAATGACGGTGGGGTGTTCCTCGCCGAGGGCCTGGACCCGGGCAATTTCACGCCGCGCAACCAGTGCCGTGACGGCCGACGGCGAGAGCGGGTCGCCCTTTTCATCGATCACGAAGCAACGGTCCGCATCGCCGTCGAACGCCAAGCCGATGTCTGCCCGGTGCTTGACGACGGCGGCCTGCAAGTCACGCAGGTTCGCCGGCTCGAGCGGGTTGGCCGGGTGATTGGGGAAGGTGCCGTCAAGCTCAAAGTACAGCGGCACAATCTCAAATGGCAGGCCAGGCAGCAGGGCGTCGCCCAAAACGGCAGGAGTGGTCATGCCTGCCATGCCGTTGCCGGCATCGACAACAATTTTTAGCGGACGTGAGCCGGAGAGGTCAACAAGATTGCGCAGGTATTGGGCGTAGTCCTTCAAAACGTCCGCTTCACCGATCTCCCCGGTGCTGCCAGCCGGAATACCGTCTGCCAGGTAGGTTTGTGCCAGATCACGGATCTGAATCAAACCGGTTTCGGAGGACAGCGGAACAGCGCCGGCACGGGTCATCTTCATGCCGTTGTACTCGGACGGGTTGTGGCTGGCGGTGAAGACCACCCCTGCTGCGTCGAGACTGCCTGAGGCAAAGTACAGTTCGTCGGTGGAGATCAGCCCGAGCAGCTTTACATTGGCGCCGCGCCCGGCAGCTCCCTCGGCAAAGGCTTTGCAGAAGTCAGGGGAGGACGGCCGCATGTCGCCGCCCACCAGCACTGTTTGCCCCGTCAGCTCGAGGACGTCGACAAAGGCAGCCGCCACGGCCCGGACAGTGTCGTCGGTGATGGTTGTACCGACGATCCCACGGACGTCGTAGGCCTTGAACGAGCTGGACAGGTCAACTGGAAGGTTCTGTTCAGTAGTCACCTTTTCATCTTACCGTGGGGGTACAAACCGCAAAGTTGTCCACAGATTGCCTCCGTGTTGGCTCCGAGCGCGCCCGGATGTCCCCTGCCGCTGGAATACTGGTGGCATGAGTACGCAACCAGCACCTGATGCCTTGACCTCCGTCCAGTCAACAGTCTCGGGTAGCCCCGACTCGGCAGGTGGCTCGGCGGGTACGCATGTTTCGGACTCGGCTGGCACCAGAGCCCAGGCACTGGGAGTGCTGCGTGCCCTGGTGGGACATCCGGAGGCGGATTTTCACGACGGGCAATTCGAGGCCATTGAAGCGCTGGTCGAGCACAACCGGCGCGCATTGGTGGTCCAGCGCACCGGTTGGGGAAAGTCCGCGGTGTATTTTGTTGCATCGCTGCTGCTGCGTTCCAAGGGTGCTGGGCCGACGCTGATTGTCTCGCCTTTGCTTGCTTTGATGCGGGACCAGGTGGCTGCGGCCGAACGTGCAGGCGTGCGGGCCATGGCCATCAACTCCGCGAATGCCACGGAATGGGCAGAAGTTTCTGCAGCGCTGGCAGCGGACACCGTGGATGTGCTGTTGGTTTCGCCGGAGCGGCTGACGAACCCGTCGTTTAGGGAAAACCAGCTTCCGGATCTGATTCGGCGCACGGGCCTGCTGGTGGTTGACGAGGCCCATTGCATTTCCGATTGGGGGCACGACTTCCGCCCTGACTACAGGCGTATTGCCGATCTGATTGCCCAGTTGCCACCGACGGTTCCCGTGTTGGCGACAACTGCGACAGCAAACTCCCGTGTGGTTGCCGACATTGAGGAACAACTGGGTGCGGGCGTGTTCACCATCCGTGGCCCCCTGGCGCGGAAATCGCTGCGGCTGGGTGTGCTGCGGCTGGCGGACTCCCGGGACAGACTGGGCTGGTTACTCACGCACCTGGCCGAGCTGCCGGGCAGCGGCATCATCTATTCCTTGACGGTTTCCGCAGCCGAGGACACGGCCCGCCTACTGGCTGAGGCGGGGCATGTGGTGAAGGCTTACACGGGCCGCACCGACACCATGGACAGGGAAGCGCTGGAAGAAGCCCTCAAGAACAACCAGGTCAAGGCGCTGGTTGCCACCAGCGCGCTGGGCATGGGTTTTGACAAACCTGATCTGGGCTTTGTTGTCCACTTGGGGGCGCCGTCCTCACCCGTGGCGTACTACCAGCAGGTGGGCCGTGCCGGACGTGGCAGTGCTAACGCCGACGTGCTGCTGCTGCCCGGCAGTGAGGATGCGGATATTTGGCGGTACTTTGCCACATCCTCCATGCCGGACAGGGAAAAAGCCTTGGCTGTTTTGGAAGCTTTGGGTGGCTCCGTCAGGCCCATGTCAACACCGGCACTTGAATCCCGGGTGGATCTGCGGCGCACACCGCTGGAACTCCTGTTGAAGGTGCTGGCCGTGGACGGTGCTGTGCAGCGTGTCTCCGGCGGATGGGAGACCACCGGCCAGCCCTGGGCCTATGACGAGGAACGCTACAGGCGCATCGCCCAGGCGCGCGTGGATGAGCAGCAGTCCATGATTGAGTACGAACGCATGTCCAGCTGCCGCATGGAATACCTGGCGGCAGCACTCGACGATGATACGGCCGCTCCTTGCGGCCGCTGCGACAACTGTGCGGGACGGTGGTTTAGCGCTGAGGTCGGTTCCGGCGCAGCCGCAGCTGCGGGTGAGTCGTTGCGCCATGCCGGGCTTCCGCTCGACCCACGGGCCATGTGGCCCACGGGGATGGACAGGCTGGGCGTACCGGTGAAGGGAAAGCTGAAGGCTGGCGAACTGCTGTCGACCGGACGGGTCCTGGCCAGGCTCACCGACCTGGGTTGGGGCAATTCACTGCGGGCCATGTTCGCAGCCGGGGCACCCGACGCGCCCATCGACCCCGCCATGGCTCAAGCTGTGGTGGCCGTGTTGCGTGAGTGGGGGCAGCACGGATGGGAAGGAGCCGGGCGTCCGGTTGCCGTGGTCGCCATGCCGTCACGCACCAAACCGCAGTTGCTGGCCTCCTTTGCCCAGGCCATCTGTGAGATTGGCAGGCTGTCGTACTTGGGCGAGCTGTCCCTCGCGTTTGGCGGACCCACGGGGGAGCGCGGCGGCAACAGCGCCTACCGGCTGGCCGGGGTCTGGGAACGCTTCACCGTGGGAGATGAATTGCAGGCAGCGCTCGCCGCCTGCCCTGACGGTCCAGTCCTGCTGCTGGATGACCTGGTGGACAGCCGGTGGAGCCTCACCGTGGCCGGACGCGCCCTGCGGCTTGCCGGTGCGCAGCAGGTGCTACCGCTGGTGCTGGCACAGGCTGGCTAGGGACAAGTGAGCGCCCCGCCAACCTGGCCCGTGGGAAGCCCCTTGAATGGCCGGGCCCGCAGTGCCCTTCTGGCCGTGGTGACCACTGCGGCCTTTCTGACCTTCGCACAGGCTTTCATGGTGGCGCCGATACTGCCACAGCTCGCCTCCGCTTTTGGCACTGGCGTGGGAACTGTAGGACTTTCGGTTCCGGCCTACCTGATTCCCTATGGACTCATGACACTGTTTTGGGGGCCACTGTCAGACCGCACGGGCCGGCGCCCTGTCATCCTCGGTTCCCTGCTCATTTTCGCGGCACTGACCGCCGCCACGGCTCTGGCCCCTGGGGCTACGGCGTTCATCGTGATGCGTATTGCCACGGGCATTGCCGCCAGCGGCGTGGTCCCGATCTCGCTGGTTCTCATCGGTGACGTGTTCCCCTTCGCAGAGCGCGGAAGAGCACTGGGTTGGCTGTTCGGAGGCATGGCAGGTGGCATTGCCGTTGGCTCCACGGCTGGTGCACTCGCTGAACCAGTCCTCGGTTGGAATGGCTTGTTTTTAGTCTCCGGCCTCAGCATCCTGCTCGTGGGGGCCCTCGCGGCATTTTTGCTTCCCCGCCCGCACCGCGCACCAACTGTGGTGCCCTGGACAGAGGTCGCCACGGGTTACCAGCGGTTGTTGGCTAACGTCCGGGGGGCCCGCACCTATAGCTATGTTTTGCTGAATGCCGTGCTGCACTCGGGAATCTACACGTGGTTGGGCGTTTACCTTGTGCAACGATTCGATTTGGGACCGATCGGGGTTGGTCTGGCCCTTTTGGGCTACGGTGTGCCGGGCTTTTTGTTTGGGCCTGTCATAGGCCGTTTGGCTGACAAGTATGGGCGTGCCCGCATCATTCCGTTGGGCATGGTGACGGCTGCAGCATGTGCCTTTGTCCTGGCTGTGGACCCTCCGCTTCCCGTGGTGGTGGCCTCCATTGCCATCCTCTCGTTGGGATACGACATGACGCAGCCATTGTTTGGCGGCATTGTCACCGATTTCCCCGGCAGCACCGGTCAGGCTGTGGGGTTGATGGCCTTTGCCTTGTTCCTCGGTTTTGGGACGGGCAGCTTGATATTCCAGACCATGCTGGGTGCCGGTTTCCCTTTGGCCCTCGGTGTATTTGGCGGCGGTGCACTGATCGCCGCAACCCTTGCCTTGCCCTTGTTCCGCTCCGAACGCCCGCACTGAGCTGAGCCCACGCCGGAAGCACGAGCCTATGCGCAGTTGTTCACAGGTCGCTGCCGTTGCTGCCGTTGGGCTTGGACCGGAGCCAACGCAGCACGCCCAGGAGGGCGATGGCCCCGCCAACGCCGCCGGCCACCATGCCGACAAAGAGCCAGAGAAACATGGGGTCGAGGCTGGTCTCTGAAGCAGGCGAGCCAATCATCGTGCCGCCCAGAAAGCCGGCCAGCGGCGCAAGGAACAAGATGATGGCCCCTATGACAATCATCTTCAGCCCTGGAGGGTGTTCTTCCGAGCCCCTAGCGGGAGCGGCCATTGCAGGAGCGTCGTTCTCAGACATGGTCGGGCCTTTCCAGATGGATTTCAGGGAACGGGGTCAGATCAAGCTCGGGGTCGGCTCCATGGTCCGGCTGCACAGGGTCCTGTGCTGTGTGCGGATTCTTTGACCCGTTGTGGTTAGTTGCCGCCGGTGCTGGGACGGCAGCTTTTTCTTCCCGCCTGGGCAGCCGGTCCAGGAACGGGCCAATGATGTCCATGGGAAGTGGGAAGACGACAGTTGAGTTCTGGTCTGCACCGAGTTCCAACAGTGTCTGCAGATAGCGAAGCTGGAGGGACGCGGGGTTGCCGCTGAGCACGTCCGCAGCTTGGCGCAACTCCTTGGAAGCTTGAAGCTCGCCCCGGGCGTTGATGATTTTGGCGCGCCGTTCCCTCTCAGCTTCGGCTTCCCTGGCCATGGCGCGTTGCATTGCTTCAGGGATCTCTACATCCTTGATCTCAACCACCTTCACGTGCACGCCCCACGGTTCGGTCTGTGCATCGATGGTGCGGGCCAAGTCCTCGTTGAGGTCGGCCCGGTGCGCCAACAGGGTGTCGAGGTCCGCGCGGCCCACCACTGATCGCAGCGTCGTTTGGGCCATCTGCGACGTGGCCACCGCGTGGTTCTCCACCGCCATGACCGAGCGAGTGGGGTCGACGACTTTGAAGAGTACGACGGCGTTGACGCGCGCGGGCACGTTGTCCTTGGTGATGACTTCTTGAGGCGGGATGGTCAGTGTGACGATGCGCAGGTCAACGCGCACCAGTTTCTCCAACCCCGGAAAAATCAGCCGCACGCCAGGATCGAGTACGGGGCGGAGCCGCCCGAGGCGGAAGGCAACGCCACGTTCGTATTCCCTGATGATCTTCACCGAGCCGAGCAGGAACAGCAAAACGATCACCACAACAGCAACTATCACAATCTGGATCCACGTCATGTGTGCTTCCTCCTGATCCAACCCTCGGCGGCCGCCTCGCCATCGGGCTTCTCGAACGACCCCCAGCGGGTCGCAAACTTGTCATGTTCAGCAGCTGCTGTGCCAGTTTCTGCGGCCTCGCTGGAGCGGCCTTGCGGCGGTCGCAGCTGAACCGGAACGGGGCCGGGACGGCGGTCACTTCCATAGTTCGTGTGCCGGCGGGCTTCACGCGCGGACCCGACCGCTCGGCGAGCCACCGTGTCATCGAGCGTCTCCACCTTGACATGGTCAGGGAAGCGGGCCGGTGACCGGTGGAGGTGGGACCACAACGGCCAGCTTGCCGCCGCGATGACCAGAACCGTTGCACCCAACACGAGCAGCTCGGCACCGTTTCTGCCACCGAGCATGGTGGCCAACGGCCAGGCCAAGGCCAAGATGACGACGGCACAGGCTATGCCGCGGTGAAAACGCTCCGCTTCGGAACTGGGCCACGGATCGACGTTGCGGCTCATTGCGCGGCCGCTGTTTGAGCTGGTGCAGGAATCTTTGACCGGGCAGGCATTGCAAACTGCCGGATTGGCCCGATAGCGCATGACGTGGTTATCCGGGTCAAAGGAATCGGGCCACAGCCATTGATCCTGCGGGCACAGCCACGCGTCATGGTCGGAATGGTAGTGGAAACCGCCTGAGCGCCACTCCACTGTGCGCTGTGCTGTTCGCCGGGCAAGCGCATCCAGAATGTGTGCCACTGCCAACAGCAGGAGCCCGTAGCCGGTGGCAAACCATACGAGCGGGTCGATGGTATTCATCATGGCTCCCGACCTCCATTATCGGAACGGTCGCCTGACCAACCTTGATCGTTTCGATCTCCGTGGTTGTCGGAACCATAGCGTTGGCGAGGTTCGACGTCGTCGTCTGTTCCCGTCCCGGTTCCAGCCGCAACTGTTGCCGGCTGCTCCAACACGAAGAGCGCTTCTTCCGGGACGTCGTAGGTGGTCGCCTTGATCCCGTGGCGGACTCCGAGCCAGGTGATCCACAGGAACGGCAGCACTCCGACGATGATGAGCATCAAATCCCCTGGCAGGCGCAGCCATTCAAGGACGGCGTTCCCCGGTTGCGTAATGAAATTCAGCGTCCGCGCCTCGTAGTAGCTGTCATTGATGGAGTGCCAAAGCTGGATGACGCCCAAGGGGATCAACGTTGCAAAAGACATCCAGGCCAGCCCTAGGTTCAGGCCCCAGAAGGAGAGCCGGGCCGCTTTGTCCGACCAACGCTCCGCCGGGATGATGTAGCGCAACGCGAACAGGGCCAGTCCGACGCCGAGCATCCCGTAGACGCCCATCATGGAGGCATGGGCGTGGTTGGCTGTCAGCGCGGTGCCTATCTCGTAATAGGAGACGATGGGCAGATTGACCAGGAAGCCGAAAACACCGGCCCCGAGGAAATTCCAGAAACCCACCGCCACCAGGAACATGACAGCCCAACGGTGCGGGAACGGGGCCGAACTTCGAGATTCCTGGCGCGAACCAAGCTGCAGGAAGCTCCACGCCTCGATCGTAAGGAACGTCAGTGGGATGACCTCCAAAGCCGAGAAGAACGCACCCAACGCCATGTTCTCCACCGGGGTACCGGAGAAGTATAGGTGGTGCATGGTGCCGATCACACCGCCCACGGAGTACAGAATGACGTCGAGCAGGATCAGTTGCATGGCGATCTTGCGGCGGATCACCCCGAGCATGACGAAGATGTACGCCACCATCACCGTCGTGAACAATTCCAGGAAGTCCTCAACCCACAGGTGAACAACCCAGAAGCGCCAGTAGTCGGCCACGGGCAGTGCCGTCTCGGTGCTGGCCAGCAGGCCCACGGCGTAAAAGCCGGGGATGGCCAGTCCGGAGTAGAAGAAAAGCCACGGGAGGTTGAACCGGTGCTCTTTTTGCAGCCGGGCGCGGATGCCGCGGTAGATGATGATGATCCACAGGAACAGCCCGACGACGAGGACGCCCTGCCAGATCCGCGGCAAGTCCAAATACTCCCATTGCATGTCCCACAAAGGATTTCCGGCCACGGCCTCAACGCCAAAAATACTCATTGCCTCGCCGACGAAAGAGCCTGCGATGACAAGCGCCAAGGCGCCCAACAAGCCGTAGATCAGCCATGTTTGGCGTTTCGGTTCGCGTCCGGAAATATAGGGGGCCAAGAAAATCCCCGCAGCCAGGAATGACGCGGCCGTCCACAAGATGGACAGCTGGACATGCCAGGTCCTGGCCAGGTTGAACGGCAGCATTTTGGCCAAGTCGAAGCCGAAGAAACTTGATAGGTCAGCGCGGTAGTGTTCTATGGCGCCGCCGAGCAGCGTCTGACCAAGAAAGAGGATGGCCACGATGAAAAAGTACCAAGCGGTGGCACGCTGGCCGGGGGTAATGGCGACCTTGCCCGGCTGTCGGAACGACAACGCCGGTGTTTCTCCACTGTCCCAGCCGACATTTCGGCTCCACCGCCCATACATCGCAAACAGCAGGCCGGTTCCAACAAGGAGGGCTATCAGCGACAAACCGCTCCAGACGATGATGTCTGCAGTCGGGCCGTTGTTCACCAACGGCTCACCCGGCCAATTGTTGGTGTAGGAATAGTTGTGCCCCGGCCGTTCCGCTGCCGCAGCCCACGATGTCCAGGCAAAGAAGGACGTGAGCTGACGGATGTCCTGCTGGCCGGTGATGGCATTGGGGATCAGCCCATACTGGGTGGTTGGCGAACCAAAGTAATCTGCGTAGTGACCCTGGATGGCTTTGAATGCCTTGATCTGCTCATTCGTAAACACCAAGTTGCCGGTGTCCGCGTCATAGCGGTTGGTGCGCATCATGGTGACGAGCGCCCCGTGCGGGTCCTGAATGCCCGTGGCGGTGAGGTCTGCCAGAACCATGGTGGCTGACCGGCGCAGGTAGTCGGCCGTGTAGTCGGGGCCGAGGTAACCGCCGTGGCCGACGATGGAGCCATATTCCTGCAGACCCCGCCGGAGGAAGATCTGTTGCCCGGAGGTAATGTCAGCCCCCGTGAAAACAACCGTTCCCTGCGAATCAACGACCTGCTTTGGCATTGGCATCGAGTCCGTGTACGTGCGAACCGCCAGAAATCCCATCACGAGAAATCCGAAGATCATCACCATTGCAACAGCCTGGATCCAAACCCTTGAAACAATCAATTCGGATCGTTGGCGCCCATTTTTGCGCGCAAGTTCAACCACAGTCATGCCCCCCTACGGTTCCCCGTTTAGGAAAGACACTTACGGCAGGTGCACGAATGAAACTTAAATACCGACTTGGTGGCTCACCAATTAAATGCCGAAAATCCCATCGGCACAAGAATCGGGGATGTTGGCTTTTTAGTTGTTTGGTACGAGTCCTCGACACACTACGCCTGCCTCTGGGCAAGGGGAAGGCTCTAAAACCTTAAAGTTGCATTACTCATGCGTATTTTATAAATGAACCCTGAATGCGTGTCCCAGGGTCCCGGCAGGCAGGTGACTCTCAGGATCTGTGTGTCCACCAGAATTCCAGTTGGATGTTGTCAGGGTCGCGGAAGACCAAGGCTGTGCCGTTGGCGGTGTCTTCTGCGGGTGAGTGCACCACATTCAGGGTTGTCAGGTGCTTTCCCCATTCATCCAAGTCGCTGCGTTCGGAGACGCTGAAGCCGATGTGGTCCAGGCCGACGTTGCGGTCGTCAAACGTGTCCACAGGAACTACAGAATGTTGGTTGAGCCCGATGATCAACCCGGTGTCCTGATGGACCAGCACGATCATGATGCGGTTCTCGAGGCCGACGCGGTGCAGCTGTTTGAGGCCCAGCACCTCGCAATACCAGCGTGCGCTGGCCTCGACATCGGAAACGGACAGGTCAACGTGTGACAGGGGGCCGAAAGTGGGCATGGCTTCCTCCTCATTCTCCTTCCAGGATATGCCCCGCATCTTCTCGGGCTGCAAACAGGCTTGCCCTAGCCAGCCTTGATTGGAACTGCGAGAATGGGCCGGTGGGAGGGGTGCCGGGTGATGGTTGATATGTTCCGGAACAAGGAGGCGTTCTTGTGATTTCCCACGACGACTTTAGCTGTGAGGCGTGGTGCCTGCGCGAGACCGATTTGGACCTTGACGTGTTGGCCCAGAGCGAATCCTTGTTTGCGCTCTCAAACGGCCACATCGGTTGGAGGGGCAACTTGGATGAGGGTGCACCCTCGGTCCTGCCAGGTTCCTACCTCAACGGAGTCCACGAACTACGCCCGCTGCCGTATGCGGAGGCTGGGTACGGCTACCCCGAAGCTGGCCAGACGATGATCAACGTGGCCAACGGCAAGCTGATCCGATTACTGGTAGACGATGAACCCTTCGACATCCGCTACGGCGAGCTGCACAGCCACGAGAGGGTTCTTGACTTCGCTGCCGGCGTGCTGCGCCGCAGTGCACTGTGGTCGTCCCCTGCAGGACGCACCGTCCGTGTGACATCCACCCGTCTGGTGTCGCTGTCACAACGCTCCGTCGCTGCGATCGAGTACCAGGTTGAGGCGGTCAATGGCCCCGTGCGCCTAGTGATCCAGTCGGAGCTGGTCGTCAACGAGCCGCTGCCCCCCGGCAGTGACGACCCCCGGGCGGCGGCGGTTTTGGAGTCTCCGCTGCGGTCCGAGATGCACGCCAGCGACGGATTGCGGGTCGAGTTGGTGCACAGGATCGAGCAGAGCGGACTGCTGGTAGCTGCGGCTATGGACCATGTGGCGGAAGGCCCGGAGTCCATGCAGGTGTTTGCTGAGAGTTTCAACGACCTGGGCCGGGTCAGCATGACAGCCATCTTGGAGCCGGGGGAGCGGTTGCGCTTCGTAAAATTTGTCACATACGGCTGGTCTGCGGAACGAACCCGCCAAGAATTGGGCGACCAGGTCGACGCCGCACTGACTGGGGCCCGCCATAGCGGTTGGGAAGGGTTGCTGGCCGAACAACGGCACTATCTGGACGACTTCTGGGCCCGGGCCGACGTCGAAGTTGACGGCGACGCGGAGATCCAACAGGCTGTGAGATTCGCCCTGTTTCACGTCCTGCAGGCCGGGGCCCGAGCCGAACGCCGGGCCATCCCGGCCAAGGGCCTGACCGGCACAGGGTATGGCGGCCACGCCTTTTGGGACACGGAGACCTTTGTGCTTCCTGTTCTGACCTACACTGTCCCTACTGCGGCCGCCTATGCCCTGTCCTGGCGGCATTCAACCCTGCAGCTGGCGTTGGACAGAGCGAAACAGCTGGGCTTGCAGGGGGCAGCCTTTCCCTGGCGCACCATCACCGGAGCGGAATGCTCCGGATACTGGCCGGCAGGAACGGCTGCCTTCCACGTGGGGGCTGACATTGCCGACGCTGTCGTCCGTTACCTAAATGCCACAGGCGACACGGACTTCGAGCGGAAGATCGGTCTGGAGTTGCTGGTGGAGACGGCGCGGTTCTGGCGGGCTTTGGGCCATCACGATGCCCAGGGCAGGTTCTGCATCGATGGGGTCACCGGCCCGGATGAGTACAGCGCCGTCGCAGACAACAACATCTATACGAACCTCATGGCCCAACACAATCTGGTCTCTGCAGTGGCCGTGGCAAAGCGAAACCCGGATCGTGCGCGCGAACTGGGCATTGACGAAGAGGAAATGGCAGCCTGGGGCGATGCCGCGCGGGACATGATGATCCCCTACGACGGGGACCTTGGCGTGCATTCACAAGCCCAGGACTTCACCTCGCATCAGGAGTGGGATTTCGCCGCCACTGACCCGGAACACTACCCGTTGTTACTGCACTACCCGTATTTCGACCTGTACCGCAAGCAGGTGGTGAAGCAGGCAGACCTGGTCCTTGCCATGCACCTGCGTGGGGACTCCTTCACTGCAGAACAAAAGGCTGCGAACTTCCGCTACTACGAACGTCTCACCGTCCGCGACTCTTCGCTGTCCGCGTGCACCCAGTCCGTCATGGCAGCAGAAGTAGGCCATCTGGAGCTGGCCTACGACTACCTTGCCGAGGCAGCATTGATGGATCTGGAAAATCTTGAACACAACACGCGCGACGGCGTGCACATCGCGTCACTGGCTGGCACCTGGATCGCGCTTGTGGCAGGTCTGGGGGGAATGCGCGACCGCGACGGCTCGCTATGCTTCGCCCCACGCCTGCCCGCGGGCCTCACCCGAGTCTGCTTCCGCCTCCTCTTTCAGGGACGCTGCCTGCAGGTCGAGACCACCCAAGATGCCGCCAGCTACCACCTGTTGTCCGGCGACACATTGCAGATATCCCACTTCGGGGACCCTGTCATCGTGACAAAAGAGCCGACGTCGTGCCCAACACCACCGCTTCGGCTGTTGCCCGAAAACGCCAAACGCCCCACCCAGCCAGCGGGCCGGGAACCACTCCTGCGAAGTGGGCGCCACAGGACCCACCCACGAAAGGAAACACCATGAGTAACGAGTGCCTCCCCAGCCGCGAACAACCGGCTGTGGACATTGGTGCCTATGACGCCTGGCTCTTTGACCTTGATGGGGTGCTAACGAAGACCGCCACTGTCCATGCCGCAGCATGGAAGAAGGCCTTTGACGGGTTCCTCCAGGAGGAGGGCACCCGATGCGGAAAGGAGTTCGCCCCATTCGATCCGGGTGAGGACTACCAACGCTACGTCGACGGGGAGCCACGCGCGGACGGGGTGCGGAACTTCTTGGCGTCCCGGGACATCACGCTGCCTGAAGGGAGCGACGGTGATGCTGCAGACGCACGCACGGTCACAGGGCTGGGCAACCGCAAGAATGAGCTGCTGCTGCAAGAACTCAAAACCAGTGGAGTGGATAGTTACAGCGGTGCCGTGGCGCTCGTCAAGGCGCTGCGCTCGCAGGGCACCCCCACCGCCGTCGTCTCCGCCAGTGAGAACACGGCCGAAGCGCTTAAGGCTGCCGGGATAGCGGACCTCTTCGACGCCCGTGTTGACGGGCATGTGGTCAAAGAACGCGATCTGGCCGGCAAACCCGCACCGGACAGCTACCTCGAAGGGGCCCGGCTGCTGGGCGTGGACCCTGCCCGGACCGTTGTTGTCGAAGATGCCTTGGCAGGGGTGGAAGCCGGCAGGGCCGGAAATTTTGGACTTGTGGTTGGCGTGAACCACCACGACGACGACGCCGGCGGTCATGACTACGCAGATCAGCTGCGCAAACACGGTGCCGATGCCGTGTTTTCCGACTTGGCCGACTTAGTAGCCAGCGCGGATACACCCCGGGCCAAGGCTGCATCCTCAGTCATCTTCGTCGCCGAGCTGGAGAGATCGGTGAGCTTCTACCAAAGACTTTTCAATTGCACCGTGCCCGTTCGCCAAGGCAACGGTGCGTTGCTTCTGACGCCGGACGGGTTCCAACTTTACCTGGTGGCGAAAGGCAGCCACCAGGAGCACCCCACAGGCGGTATTGGTGAACACCACCTCATGTGGTCCACGGACAGTCCAGCGGCTCTGGCCCACTTCGAGCGAGTCCTCAAGGACCTTGGCGGTTACACATACACGCATACGGACGGCGAGGTGGTGTTCGTTGAAGGCCGGGACCCGGACGGCATCCGCGTGGTCATCGCCCACCCCAGCCCGGAGCAACAGCCCCGCTCGGTGCTCGACGGGCGCCTCTACAACTGACCTGCGGGCCGGGGTGGAAAAATCCCCGGCCCGTTCACAGCTACTTTGCGCCAGTGTCTGCGCGGAAGAATGTTTGGCGTTGGCGGCCCAAACCTTCGATTTCAGCTTCGACGACGTCGCCGTCCTGAATGAACGGGAAACGACCCGAGAGGGCCACGCCTGCGGGCGTGCCTGTCAACACCACGTCGCCCGGTTCCAGCACCATGTACTGGCTCAGGTGGTGGATGATCGTGGGGACGTCAAAAATCAGGTCCGAGGTGTTTGAATCCTGACGGAGTTCGCCGTTGACCCAGCTCTTCAACGACATGTTCTTGGGGTCGACCTCATCGGCTGGCACAAACCACGGGCCCAGGGGTGTGGACTTGGGCAGTGACTTGCCCTTGGTCCACTGGCCTGCTTCGCCGGGGAGCTGGTATTCGCGTTCGGAAAGATCGTTCGCCACGACGTAGCCGGCCACGGCGCTGGCTGCTTCCTCGGTGCTGGAGAGGTAGCTGACTTCTTGGCCGATCACGATGCCCAGTTCCACTTCCCAGTCGTACTTGGCTGCTGCCGGGGGGATGGGGGAGTCGTCAAAGGGGCCGGCAACGGTGTTGTTCGGCTTCAGGAACACGACGGGGATTGCGGGGGGCTGTGCCCCTGATTCTGCTGCGTGGGCGGCGTAGTTCATGCCGATGCAGACCACGCTGTTGGGGCGGGCCAGCGGGGTGCCGATGCGCAGTTCAGCGGCGTTTTCAAGGATCGGCAGGGTGCCGTTTTCCAGTGCTGTGCGCAGGGCGGCCACGCCTCCGTTGGCCAGGAACGCGCCGTCGATGGTGTCAGTGAGCGGACGTGCGTCGTAGCTTTGCTCGGTTCCGGATGAGTCGGCGGCAATGACCACGGGAATTTCCCGGCCAAGCTCACCAAGGCGTGCAATCTTCATTGATTTATAGTCCTTTTCAACCGTAAACAGCACGGTCCTCGTTGTTGGCAACCCTCGCGGGGCCTTGTCAGCTGAGCTTTGGGCGTCTTTACCCACACCTTGCGGCAGTCTCAGCTTGACCTTCCATACACACCAGTAAAACTACAGGGTGTTTAGTTTGATTCAACTCTGTAATGATTCCATGTCTCTTCTCAACCGAAAAATCCGGCAGTATTCCAAGGACGTAACAGAACGGCTTCCGGCTAAGGACCGAATATCAGTTAGGCCTAAGCGGCCATGAGGTGCGCATGAGGGCCGATGCTTTTAGCGGGGGACAAGGGCCCGTTGCTGGTGATCCGGCCAAGGTGGAGAATCGAAGTGTCGCGATGCGCGGCAGAATCGAGGTCTCTGAAATGATGCAGGATCTGAGTGGGAAAGTGGTAGCCGTCACGGGGGCCAGCCGGGGAATCGGCGAGGCGATGGCGGTGGGCCTGTCCGGGGCCGGAGCGAGTGTGGCGCTATTGGCCCGAACCGGGGTGGACCTTGAGCGGGTCGCCGCACGCTGCCGGGAGGCAGGGGCCGGCAACGTCCTCGCCGTGGTGACGGATGTGACGGTCGAAGAGGAAGTGCAGGCGGCGTTCGAACGCGTGGTTGACGAGCTGGGCGGGCTCGACGTGGTGTTTGCCAATGCCGGCGTTGCCGCGTCCAGTCTCGGTGGCTCGGGCCGGATGACGCGACTCGAGTTGTACAGCGCCGACGTGGCGATGCGAATTCTGGAGGTGAACACCCTCGGGGTGTGGTTGACGATGAAAGCCGCGTTTCCCCGGATGCATCGCGGCGGCAGTTTCATTGCCATCAGCTCCGAGATTGGTTCGCGGCCACGGGCCGGTGGCGGGATTCTTGCCGTCAGCAAAGCCGGCGTGAATGCGCTGGTCGGGATCGCCTCGGCGGAACAGGCCGAGAACGGCATCCGCGTGAACATGCTCTCCCCGGGAGGGATGGTGGACACACACTTGTTTGGCCCAAACGGGCTGCCTGCCGCGATGAAGGCGCGCCTGCCGGTCGCCGAGCCGGAAGTGGTGGTGCCCGCAGCCGTGTGGCTGGCAAGTGACGACTCCGCTGGTGTATCCGGGGCGTTCTTGTCAGCACCGCATTTCAACGCGAGCACTCCAGAGGCGGTCCGCGCTGAGCTGGGCTGATGTCCTACGACTGAAATCCCGTGGCTGAAATTTCGGTTGCACCCCTTGCCGACCAACCCGGGCAACAAAAAATGCGCCCCCAACCGTGGTTGAGGACGCATTTTCCTTGGCGGAGACGGGGGGATTTGAACCCCCGGTGGAGTTGTGCCCCACACTTCATTAGCAGTGAAGCCCATTCGGCCGCTCTGGCACGTCTCCAGCACTGGAAAGGGTAGAAGCCCCTAACCAGCATCCCAAACTTTACCCAGTAGAAGCCCCTCAAAGCAAAACGAGGGCCCGGTGCGCCAAAATTACAGCTCTCCGTTGAGCGCCCGCCACAGGAACTCATGCGACGCCGTGTGCAGCCGTGCGGCTTGTTCATTGTTCCCAGCCCCCGCGTGCCCGCCTTCCAGAGCCTCATGGAACCACACGGGAATCCCCATCGACTCCATGCGTGCAGCCATCTTCCGGGCCTGCACCGGCCCCACCCTGTCGTCGGAGGTCGCCGTCCAGATGAACGTTGCCGGATACGTGCGCCCGCTGCGCAGCAGGTGGTACGGGGAGAACGTCTTGATGTACTCCCACTGCTCCGGCACATCGGGGTCGCCGTATTCTGCCATCCACGACGCCCCGGCTGAGAGTTTCGTGTACCGGCGCATGTCCAACAGCGGCACGCCACAGGAAATGGCACCGAACAATTCCGGGTACGTGGTGAGCATGTTGCCCACCAGCAGCCCGCCATTGCTTCCGCCGGCGCAGCCCAGACGCGCAGCTTTGGCGACACCGCGGGCGGAAAGATCTCGCGCCACGGCGGCGAAGTCCTCGTACGCACGGTGCCGATTTTCCCGCAATGCCGCGGTGTGCCAGCTTGGGCCGTACTCGCCGCCGCCGCGGATGTTCGCCACCACGTATACGCCGCCCCGCTCCAGCCAACTGCGCCCCACCGCCCCGCTGTACGACGGTGTGCGTGAAACTTCGAAGCCGCCGTAGCCGCTGAGCAAGGTGGGGTTGCCGCCGTCGAGCTTGAGGTCCTTGGGGCCCACCTGGAAGTACGGGATGCGGGTGCCGTCGGCGGAGGTGGCAAAGTGCTGCTCCACGCTGTAGCTCTCCGCGTTGAAGAACGACGGCGCCTTCCGCACCAGCGTTGCCGCTGCACCCGGGGTGCCGCGGGAGTCTGTTGAGGGGGCGGCGTGTTCGGCGGCAGGCTCGGCAGCCAGCGTGCCCCGGTACACGGTGGACGGGGTGAGGTAGCCGGAAGCGATGAGCCAGTAGTCGTTGCCGGCGTCGGGGTCGTCCTCGTCCACGGCGTAGGCGTCCACCGAATGCAGCGGCGGGCAGGCGTCAAGTTCCACGGCAGTCCAGTCAGCTGCCGGGTCGAGGACCAGGATTTTTGCCGAAACGTCGGAGAGCAGGTTCAGCAGCAGGAAGTCACGCGTCCAACTCCAGGACTGCAGCGACTGCGCGGGCGTGGGTGCAAAGATGGTGCGCAGATCCCGGCTGCCGGCCAGGAACGCCTCAAGTTCAATCACCAACAGAGTCCCGGAGGCGTATTCGGTGCCATCGACGTGCCACGGCGTGCGCGGACGCAAGAGGAGCCATTGCCGGTGGAGGGAGACGCTCATGTCATCCGGTACCTGGATGTGAACCCAGCTCCCGTCCACGCGCAAGTAGCTGCGGCTGTTGTAGAAATCCAGCACGTCGTAGGCCACATCCCGTTCAAAGCCGGGTGTGGTGCTGTGCGAAACTCCGCAGCTCAGGTGGTTTTGCGGAACGGAAAACAGTGGCTCCTTCGCAGCCATCTGTGCCAGTGATTCCCCGCGGCGCAGCACCCTGGCTGCGGCGGAGTAGGACGATGCCGTCATGGAGCCGTCTCCCGTGTCGGTCCCCACACAGAGTGTGTCGGCATCGAACCAGCTCAGTTGTGTCTTTGCCGCTGGCAGCTCAAAGCCGTCGGGAACAAAGGCAAGTGTGTCAAGGTCAAATTCGCGGTAGGCCACGGCGTCGCCGCCATCGGGGGAGAGCGCCACCATGGCGTGGCGGTATTCCTGGCCGGGGGCCGGGCGCAGTAGAGATGCCCCAGCCCAGAACCATTGGGTGTCCTCCGCAGTACAAAGCGCGTCAACATCCAGCAGAATCTGCCAGTCGGTGGCGTCGCCAAGGTAGCTTTCCCATGTAGTGCGCCGCCACAGCCCGCGCGGGTTGGCCTCGTCGCGCCAAAAGTTGTAATACCAGCGCCCGCGTTTGGACACCATGGGGATGCGGTCCTTGGAATCCAACACCTCCAACACCGAGGCTTCAAGGGCCTTGTATGCGGGATTGAGCAAAGCCGCATCGGTGCGTTCATTGTGCTCGCGGACCCAAGCCATGGGTGCCTCGCCGTGGATGTCTTCCAGCCAGTGGAACTCATCGGCGCGTTCGTCAGCTTTTGCTTCGCCGGTTGTTGCTTCTCCAGCAACGACAGCTCCGGCGGTTTCACCGGACACGAAGGGGAATGTGGGCAGTGCAGCATCAGTCATGGCACCATCCTAGGCTTGTGTGCCGCCTCGGCCGCCACCTCAACCGCCAGCAGCGCCCATACTGTACAGCACTGTATGGGGGTGCCATCAGTTAAGCTCAAGGGGTGGAAGTCAAGGGCATGCAGACAGTGGTCATTGTGGGAGCGGGTCCCCGAGGGACATCCGTCATGGAACGACTGCTGGCGCAGCACGCACAGGATTCGGCAGCACAGCCATTGCACATCCACTTGATCGACCCTTTTCCGCCGGGCGCAGGCCACGTATGGCGCACCGAGCAGTCGCGGTTGTACTTGATGAACACGCAGAGCTTTTTCCCCACGCTTGTCCCGGACCAAGGTGTGGCAGTGCCTCCACTGGCAGGCTGCAGCTTCAACGAATGGCGTATGGCCCAGCAAACCGATCCTTGGGAGCAGCTCAGCGACGACGACCGCAGCGAACTGGCCACTCTGCAGAGCACCAACTTCCCCAGCCGACCCCTCTACGGAAGGTATCTGAGCTGGTGCTTTGAACAGTTTCAACACGTCATGCCCGACGGCGTGAGCCTCACCATCCATGCCACCGAGGCCAAGCGGGTGGCGAGGGAGCACGAAAAAGGTGGCTTCGTCGTCGAACTTTTGGACGGGCCGAAGTTGCATGCGGACCAGGTGGTGCTGGCGCTGGGGCATGTGGAGTCCAAACTGAGCCCGGTGCAGCGCGAGCTGCGGGTGCAAGCGCGCGCCGCCGGGCTCACGTACCTGCCGCCGGCTGTGCCCAACGACGTGGATTGGGAGCAGATCCCCGCCGGTGAACCAGTTCTGGTGCGCGGCATGGGACTGAACTTTTTTGATGTCCTGGGGCAGCTCACCGAGGGGCGTGGCGGAGCCTTTGAGCGGACAGGCAACGAGGCAGGCGAGGCCTTGCGCTATGTTCCCTCGGGCCGGGAGCCGGTCATTGTGGGGGCTTCACGCCGCGGCACCCCGTACCGGGCCAAAGCGGAAGTGGAGCGCTACTACCCGGAAAGTGTGGTGCTGCGTTTTCTTGGTGAGGATGCAGTTGCTGCGATCCGTGCCATGGGCGCCACTGCCGGATTTCGGCACGACATCTGGCCGCTGCTGCACCGCGATACGTTGTGGGCGTACTACACAACGCTGGCCCGCACCCGACCTGAGGTGGTGTCGGAGCAGTTCCTGCCGGAGCTGGATGCGGTGCTGCATTCCGGGTTCAATGGTGACGGGGCGCTCTGGGAACAACGGCTGAAGGAGCTGCTGGCGGCGCACGTGCCGCCAGCGCATCTGCTGGAACTGCAGGGGCTGGCCCGGCCCTTGTCCAAGCACGTTCCACGGCCGGGGGAAACGCACCGCTTTGCGACGCGTGAGGAACTGGACTCGGCGGTATTGGCGTACTTGACCCAAGACGCGGCCGGATCTGCCCGTGGCGAGGACGACCCCACAAAGATGGCCATTGGTGCGCTCAACGCGGGAAGGGCCATCATCAAGTCGCTCGTTGCCGACAAGGGCATCACGCCGGATTCGTGGATGGGGGAGCTGCGCGGCTGGTTTGAAGGCTTCGTGGAAGGGCTGGCCAGCGGGCCACCGGCACTCAGGGTGGAGCAATTGGCTGCCATGGTGAGGGCAGGGGTGGTGCACTTTGCCGGACCTGATCCGCGTTTCCGAATTGAGCAGGGCGTCTTCACGGTCAGCTCGCCTTGGGTGGCGGACGAGCCTTGGGTTGCCCGCTACCTGGTGGAGGCGCTGGCCCCGGCCAATGACGTGCAGCGGAGCGAATCGCTGTTGCTGCAGAACTTGTTTGCCGACGGTCTGGCCCGCCCCTCCGTCATGCTCGCATCCGACGGCCAGACCGTGGTGACAAGCGGCCTGGACGTTTCTGCGCCTCCGTACCGGACCTTGGATGGTGCCGGCGTGCCGGTGGCCGGACTGTACGTTCTGGGCCTCCAGCTGTCCTCAGTGCAGTGGGGAACGGCCATCGCGGCGGAAGCTGCGGCGAAGTACCGCAGTGGCTACCGCACGGTGTGTGACGCCGACGCGATTGCAGCAGCGATCTTAGGCTGAGCGCCGCCCCCCACCCGCCCACCGACGCTCCTGCAGCTTTGGGGTTCTTTCCCACGACCCTCCTGCAGCTTTAGCGTCCATTTCCAGGACGCTCCTGCAATACGGCTGACACAAAATGGCCATCCGCTGCGGGTTTCGCGACGGATGGCCATTTTATTGCTGCACTGGGTCAATATGCCCAGGGAACTGCCAACTCTAGTGGCGTGCTGCTGCTCTGCGGCGGGATGCCATGGCAACTGCAGCGCCAGCACCCAACAGCACCAGGGCGCCTATCCCCAGCGGAAGCGAGGTGGCACCGGTGGAGGCCAGGTTGTCCGAGCCGCCACCCGCCCCGTTGCCTGCAACATTGCCGTTACCAGCCCCGTTGCCAGTACCGCCCGTGGTTGAGGTCGCTGCAGGGGACTGAGTAGCCGGGGTGGTGGGTGGCGACGTCGTACTTCCGGTCGGCGTCGCCGTGCCCGTCCCGGTCGCCGTAGGTGTGCCGGTTGCGGTCGCCGTCGGCGTGGGTGTTCCGGCGTCGGCCGTCACCGGGATGGTGATCGGCAGTCGGGCGTAGGTGCCGCCGTCGGTAGTGATGGTGAAGCGTCCGGCGTTGAGCTCCTCGGGGACCATGAAGGTCAGCGTGGCCGAACCGTCGGTGACCGGGAACGTGCCAAGTTCGGATGGCAGGACGGCTGCAGCCAACACGGCAAAACCAGTCCCGCCGCCGCTTCCGGACGGTTCATACCGGAGCGTGACTTCCGTTGAGTCCGGTGCCCCGAGCGACGTCAGGTCGAGCTTCGCCAGCCCCACCGTAACGTTCTGGCCTTCGGTGACCGTGGCCGGAGCCTCGATGACGTCCACACCGCGACGGGAGAAGTCCGGTGCAATGGGTGCGATGACCGACTTCTCGCTGAGGTAGGCAATCCAGGCGTCGCGGTCAATGAGACCGGAATCCTTCGTGTTGGCACCTTGGGTGAAGATGCGGAAGTTGTCGCCGCCCGTTGCCAGGAAGCTGAACGTTCCCACACGGTAGGAGCGCTGAAGATCCAGTGGCGCACCGTTGATGACCACGGAGGTGATGTGGTCGCCGAGCTCGCGGGTGGAATCGTAGGTGTAGTCCACGTTGGAGGACAGCCCCAGATTCAGGAACGGACGGCTGGGGATGGTGCCGTCCGCATTGGTTTGCCACTGCTGCTCGAGCATGGTCTTCACCTGGGCTCCCGTGAGGGAGGTGGTCCACAGGTTGTTCACGAACGGAAGCACCGCATTGGCTTGGGCGTAGGTGACCATGCCGTCCGGGAAGCCTTCGTTCTTGTACAAAAGGTCCGCGCGCAGCCCGCCGGGATTGACGACGCCGATCTCGGCTCCGCCAGTCTGCTCCGCCTTGAGCGCGTCCAGGAGGGCATCGCCCACCAGGTTGCCCAGTGCAGATTCGTTGGCGCGGTCGTCACGGGAGTACTTGCCTGTGACCGGATCGAACGTCTGCGCTGTGGTGATGTCGGCGGTGATCTCGCCTACCGGGACGCTTCCCGCCACCTTTGCGTCGGCCAGTGCCTTCTCAACGATGGTCTGAACCTCGGCCACGCGCGGGAACTCGGCCGCCAGCGCGGCGTCGTCGTCCGTGGTGCGCGGCACATTGCCCTGCGTGTAGGAGAGGACAGCGTTGGTTGTGGCATCCACTGTGAGCTTGACTTGGCCGATGAATTCGCCGTAGCTGCCGGTCTGCAGGATGGGGCGGGTTTTCAAGGCTGCGTTCGCGGGAACGCCGGGGATGGGTGCGTCCCACGCATACTGCTTGTGCGTGTGGCCCGTGAAGATCACGTTGACCGAAGCGCTGGTGTTCTCAACGATGTCGGCAAACGCGCCACCGCCAGCGAGTTCCTGTTCGAAGGTTGCGCCGTTGGGTGTCCCCTCACCGGCACCTTCATGGAATTCGGCCACAATGACATCGGCGAGCTGGCCGTCGGTGATCTTCTTGGCCACGCGGTTCACTGCCTCAACGGGGTTTCCGAACTCCAGCATGGAAATCCCGGATGGAGTCACCAAGGTGGGCGTCTCTTCCGTGAGAACGCCGATGACGGCGACCTTCACGCCGTTCACCGTGAGGATCTTGTACTCGTCGAGCACCGGGGTGGTGGTGCCCTTGGCGTACACGTTGGCACCGAGATAATCCCAGTTGGCAGCAGTCCGGATGCGCCCGTCCAGGTCCGCGAAGCCCTTGTCGAACTCATGATTTCCGACGGCGGACGCCTCAAGTCCCAGCGCGTTCAGCACATCGATGGTGGGCGTATCCTGCTGTGAAGCCGAGGCAAACACGCTGGCACCGATGTTGTCGCCGGCGGACAGGAATGCCGTGTTGGAAGAGCCTGCGGCTGCGCGCAGCTGCTCCACCGTACCGGCAAACTTCACCGTGTTGTTGTCGATGCGTCCGTGGAAGTCATTGATGTTCAGGAGGTTGATTTCCTTGGTGTCCGAGGTTGCTACCAGGTTCAACCCGACAATGACGGGGTCGTGGTCGGAAGCGGCGAACTGATTTGGTTCATAGAAGTTGGTGGCGTTGTAGTTGTACCGGCTGTAGTTCATGGCCACGGACTCGGGCGAGTTGATGTTCCAAATATCCGCGCCCGTGACAGCTGCTTCCGCAGCGGGGGAGGCAAGTATGTGGTCCAGGGAACCGACCATGCCGCCGTAGCTGTACGAGTGCTTTCCGGTCTTGGGATCCTGGTCCACGTAACCGGCGTCGGTCATGACCTTGATGGGATCTTCAAAACCATAGGCGTTGAAGTCGCCCATGAGCAGCACCTTGTCGGTGGACTGGGACTGCTGCAGTTCAGTGGAGAACTTCACCAAGGCTTCGGCCTGGGCGGTGCGGGCCAAGTTGGAGTTCCCCTGGCCCTGGTCGGTATCTCCGGGCAGTGCCGAACCCTTGGATTTAAAGTGGTTCACAATGAGCAGGACCTTGGCGGAGTCCGGGGTGCCAACAGGCTTGAACGCCTGTGCCAGCGGCTGCCGGGCAATGCCGGTGAAGGCCGCATCGTCCAAAATGACGGAGTCGCCAACAGGCTCGGCCGTGCTCTTCTTGTAGATGTAGGCCGTGCGGATGACGTCCTCATCTGCCAGGGCCGGACGAGCTGCCGGCGAGCGGGCGTAGTCCCAGGTGCCCGGTGCCTGATCGTTGAGGGCTGACACCAGGACGGACAGGGCATTGTCGCGGTCCTCGCCGAATTTGGCGGAGTTTTCAATTTCCTCCAGCGAAAGCACATCCGCACCGGAAGCGTTGATGCCGGCCACGATCTTGTCCTGCTGGCGCTTGAGGTTCTGTGCATCGGCGGCCCCGCGCTGAAGGCAGCCGCCCTTGACAGTGATCTTGTTGCCGTCGAAGTCGGTGTAGAACTGGCAGTTCGGGTTTTGATCGCCCGTGGTGGGGAAGTAGTTCTCCACATTGAACGAGGCAACCTTCAAGTTCCCGCCAACGGTATTCGGTGCCGCCGGACGGGTGTTGCCGAACGTGATCGGCTGCACTACCCCGGCATTTTCTGGGGTGAGGGCTTCCAGGGGCTGGAACTTGTAGGCGTTGTTCCGGTTGTCAAAAATGACCGGGGCGATAAATTCCGAGCTCGAACCCACCCGCATCGGTGTACCCTGGCTCAGCCATGGCAGGTGATTCAAAGAACCTGCCGGGCTGAGGAAGTTGGTGCTGGCGCCGTCGTCGAGCTTGATGGCGCGGGCAGCGTTGTCGGCAACCACGGCCGTGTACTCGGCCGAACCGAAGGGCGCCACGGCCGTGGGCTGGACCAGGGGAGTGGTTCCCGTGGCGAGGCCCACTTCGCCATAGTTGTTCAGCGAGTAATTGTCGGTGATGGTGAACTCACCCTGTGGGGCCACCAGCATGCCTTCTAGAGTTTCGCGTCCAGCGTCGGTGGCCGGAACGGCGATGACGGCGGCCTTGACGGCCTCAACCACATCGGTCAGGGGTGTCATGCCACCGGCAGGTACGTCGATCTCCGTGGTCGGATTGGTGTCGCCGGGATTGCCAAATTCCTTGATGAGACCACTCACTTGGACGTAGTCGCCGACCTTGACGGACGCCACGGTAGCCGGGGAGTATACGAACACGCCGTTGGAGGCTTTGTGGGTTGCGAGATCAAGGTCTCCGCCGGTGCCTGGTGTCTGGATGAAATAACCGTTGAAACCGCCTGTGGGATAGGCAGCGGTGACAAGGCCTTTGGTGGTGACAGTGGTGCCGACCAGCGGGCTGGCTGCACCTTCGCCCTGGATCTCAGCGATGGTCTTGTTGCCGGAATCACCCGGTTCCGGGAGGGGCGCATCCCCTCCCTTTGTGCCTGTGGGGCTCGGGGCTTCCTTGACGAAGTCCACCGCGTTGTTGTCGGTGTCGTCGAACTCCGTGCGGTTCAGCGACGTGGTGACGCTGGCTGCCGTGGAGGCCGCAGTTTCAAACGTATTGGACGAGCCATAGCCCAGAAGATCAACAATGTTTGCGGTTCCGACCAATGAGCCCGTGGCCAAGGGAAACAGTGCCGCGGCCTGGTCGGACAGGATGATGGTCCCTCCGGCACCGGCGGGGTTGATGGTGGTCCCGGTGTAGTCCGTTGGTGGCAGCTCCCGACCGTTCGCGGCGTTGGAGCCGCCGTTGATCAGAAAATAGCCACCGGCCTTGATCGTGCCTTCCAAGACGGCTACATTGCCGGGTTTGCCCTCCCCGCCGCTGGGCCGGTACTGCAATGACCAACCGGAGAGGCTGATGTCCGCATCGGTGGGGTTGTACAGTTCAACGAACTTGTTTTGGTACGCCGCGTTCGCGCTGCCGCCGTTGAGATAAGCCTCGTTGATGACCACATGTGGTGCCGCCGGTGCGGCTGCGGCCGCCGGTGCCGCCGGGTCGTCTGTGGCCAGGGCCGGGGCCATCGCCAGAGGGGCCACTGCCAAACCAAAGGCCAGGACCGCCCCCAGTCCTGCCTTGATGAAGTTATTGCTCGTCATGTCTCCAACTCTCGAAAGTGTGGCACGTCGTTGTGCCGTGAGTGATGATGAACCGCAGTTATCAGCTGGAGGAGCTCTCAAGAAGCAGCAAAAGTGTGGTCCCCGACCAACCCTGCAAGGTACGTGTTTGAGCCAAACACATAGTTGTGAATCATTCATGAACAGACGCTTGCGGTCAAGCAAACATGAAGGTTTCGTGTGTAATCGAGTGAACAAGTGACAAAGAGTGGCTTTTCTGTTCTGCATCATGGAGGAATGTTCGAACAAGTGCTTTTGCTGTGGCATGGGATGGAGAGCAACTAGGGCTCCTGCAAGCCTTCCCGTAACGACGGCCCCGGGGTGCAAAAAATATTTTAGAACCTAATTTCAAAAAACTGTTGCCCAAGTCACAAACTTAAACTAGAGTCTAGTTTCAGTTAATAAACATCCTGTTGGACCGTACACCTCCCTTCCGTGAGGGTTCGTCCGTGATTTTGGAGTGATTAGATGCCGTTGTCCCTCACCGAAGAGCACGCCGATCTGGCTGCCGCTGTTGCCGAATTTGCAGATCGGTTCGCCGACATCCTGCAAACGCGCGAACTATTTGACACTTACGGCGCAGGAGGCCGCCCCGCACACTGGGCCGAGCTGGTGGATAACGGGCTCCACTCCCTACACATCAGCGAGGAACGCGGTGGGCAGGGCGGCAGTGTTGCCGACACTGCGATCGTGGTGGAAGAGTTTGGGCGCCGTCTGGTGCCCGGGCCCTATGTATCCACCGTCCTGGCCAGTGCGGCAGTGGCGGGAGCCGACGAATGCAAGGCCTCCACGCACGGCATGGACATCTTCGCCGAGGGCGCCACCGGGGCCCTGGTCATGCCCTCCTCTGCCATCACCGCCACCGCCCACGACGAAGGCTGGACTCTGAACGGACGCACGGAAGTGGCGTCGCTGCTTTCGGCCGAATGGCTCGTTGTCGGATTCAACGACGGGACGGCAACCCGCTTTGCACTCGTTGACGCAGGGAGTGCGGGCCTGTCCAAAACTGCCGGCAACTGCACGGACCTGACCCGCGATGCCGGCACCCTCATCCTGGAAGGCCTGGCCATCGAAGCCAATGACGTCCTGACGGGCCTCGACGAGCAGCTGGTTCAAACCCTGCAGGCCGGCCTGCTCGCTGCAGAGGCCGCGGGTATCATGCGCTGGGCAGTGGAAGCCACCACGGAGTACGTCAAGATCCGTGAACAGTTTGGCAAGCCGGTGGGCTCCTTCCAGGCCGTCAAGCACAAGTGCGCCAACCTGCTGATCACCTCCGAACTGGCCACTGCTGCCGCCTGGTCGGCGCTGGTGGCCATGGACCAGGACGCCGACCAGCAGGCGCTCGCCGCCGGCTCCGCCATTGAAGCGGGCATTGTCCCTGCGGTGGACGCGCTGACGGAGGCCGTCACCATCTTTGGCGGCATTGGCTACACCTGGGAGCACGAAGCCCACCTGTACCTGCGCCGCGCCATCACGCTGGCCGCGCAGGTGGATGCTGGCAGCACCCGCGCGGCAGCCCTGGGCCGCGTTGCACTGGACTTGGACCGCCGCATCGACATTGAACTCCCGGATGAAGATCCCGCCTTCCGCCGGCGCATCGGCGCGCTCCTTGACGAAGCCTGCACCCTGACCAACGAGCATGACGGCGGGCGCTGGAATTCCCGCGGCTCGCAACGCACCTTCCTGGCCGAAAACGGCCTTGCAGCCCCGCACTGGCCGGCCCCGTACGGCCTCGGTGCAAGCCCCGCGGAGCAGGTGGTCATCGCGCAGGAATATGCCCGGCGGAACCTGGTCCAGCCCTCGTCGGTCATCGGCGAATGGGCCATGCCCACCATCCTCGCCTACGGCAGCGAGAAGGTGAAGGAACAGTTCGCCCTCCCTACCCTGCGCGGTGAGCTCATCTGGTGCCAGCTGTTCTCCGAGCCCGGCGCCGGCTCCGACCTCGCCGGCCTGTCCACCCGCGCCGTGAAGGTCGACGGCGGCTGGGAACTGAAGGGGCAAAAGGTCTGGACCTCCGGGGCCCACGAGGCGGACTGGGGCATCTGCCTGGCACGCACCGACGCCGACGTGCCCAAGCACAAGGGCCTGAGCTACTTCCTCGTTGACATGCGCGCCAAGGGCGTGGACATCCGGCCGCTGAAGCAGTCCACGGGCGACGCCGAATTCAACGAGGTGTTCCTGGACTCCGTGTTCGTCCCGGACGCCTTGCTGCTGGGCGAACCGGGCCAGGGCTGGCGCATTACGGCCACCACGCTGCAGAATGAGCGCACCCAGATCTCCTCCGGCGTTTCTGCCGGAACCGAAGAGTCACTGCGCCAGCTCATCCACGACGGCGGTTATGCGGGCGCCGCCGACGAGGCCTATGCGGCACTGGGCCGCATTTTGGCGGTCAGCTCCGCCATTGGCGCGCTGAACCTGCGTGAAACCCTGCGCCAGGTCAACGGACTCCAGCCCGGCGCAGGCTCCTCCCTCGCCAAGGTTGCCCACGCCCGGCTCTCCCGCGAAGCCGCCACCCGGGTTCTGCAACTGGCCGGCCCGGCAGCCCTGTTTGCGCAGGCGCCGGGGGACGCGGTGACAGGGCTGCTGGGGGTGCCGCAGGTCCTCATTGGCGGCGGCACGGTTGAAATCCAGCTCAATGTCATCGCCGAGCGCATCCTTGGCCTGCCCCGGGGCTAGGCACCGCACCGGCCGCAGGAAACCTGCGGCGAAGCACAATCCTTCAGTAATCTAAGTTTCACCGAAAGGAACACTTTTCGCATGACAACGATGACAGGCGAGGCCGCCACATTGAAGAATCTTGACACGGCACGGCTGAGGGAGCTTGTTGAGCCCCGAAGCATTGTGATCATCGGCGCCAACACGAAGTCCAGCTGGTCCCACTTCACCCATTCAAACCTCCTGGCAGGCGGCTTTGAGGGGGAGCTGTACATGGTCAACCGGCGCGGTGAGGAATGTCACGGGCAGCCGTCGTTCACCTCGATCGCCGAACTCCCCACCGTGCCGGACCTGGCCATTGTGCTCACCGGCGTCAACTCGCTGGAGACCATCCTTGAAGAGGCCAGGGTCAAGGGCATCCGCAACCTGGTCATGCTTGCCTCCGGCCTCGGCGAGGCCGGAGCGGAGGGCCAGGCGCTGCAGGCGCGGCTCGTGGAGCTGGCCCGCGAGGCCGGCCAGCTCATTCTCGGCCCGAACAACCTGGGATTCGTGAACTCCCACGCGAAGGTGGCCGCGTTCAGTCACATGACGCAGATGCCCATGATCGCGGGCGGTGTCGGCGTGGCCAGTCAGTCCGGAGCTTTGGCCATCTACCTGCTGCCGCACATGGCCTCCCGCGGGGTGGGCTGTTCCACGGCCGTCACGGTGGGCAATGAGGCCATGATCTCAGCCATCGACGTCATGGACATGCTCGTTGACGACCCGGATACCCGCGTCATTGCCGCCTACCTGGAGCAAATCACCAACCCGGGGCACTTCCTGTCCGTGGCGGAACGTGCCCGCCACGCCGGCAAGCCCATCGTGGTGTTCAAGGCCGGGCGCGGGGAGGCCTCCGCCCGGGTGGCAGCCGCCCATACCGGTTCGTTGGTGGGGAATGACAAGATCATCGACGCCGCGTGCAGGCAGTTCGGTGTCGTCCGCGTGGACAACATTGAGGACCTCGTGGCGACGGCCGGCATCATGGAATCCCACGGCCGGATTTCCGGCAGCCGCATGGGCGTGGTGACAGGTTCCGGGGCCATGTGCGCACTGATCGCCGAGAAGGCCGAGGAAGCTGGACTGGAAATGCCCGCCCCCGCCGAGAAAACGGTGCAGGCCCTGCATGACGCCGGCCTGCCCACCTTCTCCACCGTGAACAACCCGATGGACACCACCGGATACATCTCGGTGGACCCGACCATCATCACTAAAGCCAACCAGTGCTTCATTGACGACGACAACTTTGACTTCATCGTGGTCAACAGCGCCTGGCCGAAGAACCAGCTGATGGCGGACATGGGCCGGCTCAACCAGGATGAACTGCACCGCCAGCTCACCTCATCGCCGAAGCCCGTCATCGGCATGAGCTTCCTGCCCACCGAAGTCACCGACTTTGGGCGCACTTTCGCCAGCGAACACGGCCTGCCGCATGCTTCGGACTCCTTTGACCGCGGCATCCCAGCCGTGGCCCGCAGCGCCTGGTGGAGCAATCGGGCGGATGAACTCGCCACCGACCCCGCAGTGCCATCGGCAGCGGTGATTGACAAGCCCGCCGGCGCCGAGAGCTGGAGCGAAGTTGAGGCCGGTGCGTTCCTGCGCGGGCACGGCGTGCCTTACGTTCCCGCAGCCATCGCCACGTCCGCCTCCGACGCCGTTGCCGCGGCCGGGGACATGGGCTACCCCGTGGTTCTCAAGATCGCCTCCGAAGACATTGCGCACAAGACCGAGGTGGGCGGAGTCCGGCTCATGCTGCGCGACGCCGACGCCGTCACCGAGGCGTACAACTTCATCATGACCTCCGTTGCAGATCTCGCCCCGGAAGCGCACATCCAAGGTGTGGCCGTCTCGCCCATGCGGCCCGCCGGTAACGAACTGCTGGTGGGAATTGTCCGGGACCCGCAATGGGGACTGGTGCTCGCCGTCGGATTTGGCGGCGTTATGGTGGAGATCCTCAACGACTCCGCGCTGCGCCTGCTGCCCGTGGGGCCGGCCGAGATCCGCCGCATGCTCGAATCCCTCAAGGGCATTGACCTGCTGACAGGTTTCCGCGGAAATGCCGCGACGGACCTGAACAAGCTGACCGAGATCATCTTCCGGATTTCCCAGGTGGCAGTGGGCCTCGGCGACGAGCTCGAAGAGCTGGAAATCAACCCGCTGCGTGTTGCTGGCGACGAGATTGAGGCGCTCGACGCCCTGATCCGCTGGAAGCAGCAGTAATGCGAAACGTTGAACCCAAGTGCACTAAGGCCGGGTGGTAGCGTTGGTAACCCATCGGAAGTCCAAGCAGGAGGCGAAGCATGACCGGACTGCTCTCTGGGGAAAGGACCGAGCTTCCCGCGTATCAAAAGCTGCGACGTCAGCGTATCCTGGATGCCGCGAAATCGCTGCTGCGCAGTCACGAGTACGAATCAATCCAGATTCGCGACGTCGCAGCGGAATCGAACGTCGCGCTGGGAACGCTGTACAGGTACTTCTCCTCGAAGGAACACCTGTATGCGAATGTCGTGTACGACTGGAGCCTGCCGTTCAACGCGGCGGAGCCAGCACAGGCCGAAAACCTCAATACGATCGAATGCATCTCCCGGCGGCTGCGCATGGCGCTGGCTGCGTTCGAACGGCAGCCGAATTTCTACAAGGCCATTCTGATGCTGCGCTCCACGAACGATCCGGACGTCGCGGCGCTCATGCAGCAGCTGGGCACGGTGCTCGAGGAGCCCATTCTCTCGGACCTGTCCATGCTGTCGCACGACGAGGCCTCGGACATCACGGCCATGGTCTGGTGCGTCTTGATGGACCTGGTCGCGAGGCTGCTGTCAGGGGACAAGACCATGGACGAGGCGCTGCGAATCTCGGACAGGTTTGTGCAGATGGTCGGCTTGCGGCTGGCACAGTTCGAGACCGAAACCGCCTAGCCGCGGCGCCGTTCGTCCCGTGCGGGGAGGTGGCGGCATGAGTGCCCACGAGCTTGACCACCTGGCCATCGCGGTCCCTTCGTGGGCGCCGGCCGGAGCCGTCCTGAACCGCGAGCTGGGGGCCCGGTGGGCCAGCGGCTTCCACATGGAAGCTTTCAACCCCTGCCAGCTGGCCGTGGCCGATGACATGCGCCTGGAGTTGCTGGAACCCGGGAGCGGGGAACATTCATTCATTCAGCGTTTCCTCTCCGACCATGACGGCCAGTCGGCCCCCCATCACATCACGTTCAAGGTCCATGACATCAGGGCTGCCATTGCCGGAGCGCAGCGGGCCGGGATCGAGCCCATCCTGGTTAACTTGAAGTACTCCCAATGGCAGGAGGCGTTCCTGCATCCCCGGGACACTGGCCTGGGCTTCCTTGCGCAGATAGTGCAGGCGCCGCAGAGCGTGGAAGAGATCACCGGCACGGACGACGGCGGGGGCCTCGCCTGCCCGTGGGAACAGAACGACACTGCGCCGCTACGAATTTCGCTCATTTATGGAAACGTCGCAGATTTGGCCCAGGCCGGGGCTGTCTTGCGCGAAGTGCTTGGCGCCCGGGAGTACTCCACCGCCATGGGCGCCACAACTGCGGGCTTCCACTGGGATGAGGGTGCCGATTTACTGCTTTCAGAGGTGGACGGTGCGTCCGGAAACGGTGGAATTCAAGGGATCCTGACCGGTCCAGCAGATGTGGTTTGGTCGCCCCAGGACTTCCCGGAACGACTGCCCGCCCTGCTGGCTGCGGGAGTTGCCCATCCCGAGATCGGCTTGAGAATCTCAATCCTGCAGCACACCCCGGCCGGCGCCAGCCCGTAACAGCAGCCGCAGCACGTCCACGCAACAACCAACAGATCACCATCCCGTGCACCCAAAAACAGGTGCAGCGGATGAAAACCAACGAATATTTGAGGAGATCATCATGGGACTTCGAGGAGAAGCCGCAATCCTTGGCTTTTACGAATTGCCGCCGGAGCGCAAACTTGCCCGCGAAAAAACCTTCAACCTGGAACAGTGGGCCAGGCTTTCCAAGGCCGCTCTCGACGATGCCGGGCTGGATGCGACGGATGTGAACGGGATCGTCACGCCCCTGATCGGTGAAGCGAGCATGTTTGTGCCGTCCACCATCACCGAATACCTGGGCATCGATGCGAACTTTGCCGAGATCGTCGACCTGGGCGGGGCAGGCTCTGCCGCTGCCGTCTGGCGGGCTGCGGCCGCCGTCGAACTTGGCCTGTGCGACGCCGTCCTGGTCACCTTCCCCGGGACGCACGAGGTGCCCACCCACGAGCGGCACCCGTTCGTCATGGAGGATTCCATGTACTTTGGCGCCTCCTCCAACAAGTATGGCTCCCCGCAGGCCGAATTTGAGATCCCGTACGCCAACCTTGGCCAGAACGGCCCCTACGCCCAGATCGCCAAGCGCTACGGCCACGAATTCGGCTACGACGAGCTGGCCATGGCGAAGATCGCCGTGGACCAGCGCACCAACGCCTGCGCCACGCCAGGCGCCGTCTTCCACGGCAAGCCCATCACGGCCCAGGACGTTCTCGACTCGCCCATGGTCGCAGACCCGCTGCACATGCTCGAAATTGTGATGCCCTGCCAGGGCGGCGCCGCCGTCGTGATTGGCAACAAGAACATGGCCGCCAAGTCCAAGAACCGCCCCGTCTGGATCAAGGGGTTCGGCGAGCGGGTGCCCTACAAGACACCCACCTATGCGCGGGACCTCATGTACTCGCCCATGGTCCACGCTGCGGACCAGGCGTTCACGATGGCCGGGATTGGCCGTGACGATGTGGACATGGTCTCCATTTACGACTGCTACTCCATCACCGTGCTCATGAGCCTGGAGGATGCCGGCTTTGCCGAAAAGGGCAAGGGCATGCAGTTCGTGAACGAGCACGACCTCACATTCCGGGGCGACTTCCCGGTGAACACGGCCGGTGGCCAGTTGTCGTTCGGCCAGGCGGGCATTGCCGGCGGCATGCACCACGTGATTGACGGCGCCCGCCAGATCATGGGGCGTGCCGGCGAGGCGCAGGTCGCGGACTGCAACCGTGCCTTTGTCACCGGCAACGGCGGCATCATGAGCGAGCAAACAGCACTGATTTTCGAAGGGGAATAGGAACACACCATGAGCACCACCTACACACAGCCGGCCTTCACGCAACCGCTTCCAGTCCCAACCCCGCTGACACAGCCCTTCTGGGATGCGTTGGCCGAGCACAAGGTCCGCATTCAGTACTCCCCGTCGTTGGGCGAGTACATCTTCTACCCCCGGCCGCTTGCGCCGCGCACCCTGGCCGACGACTTGGAATGGCGGGAGATCTCCGGGGCCGGAACGCTATACACGTACACCATCACCACACGGCCCGTGTCGCCGCACTTTGCCGCGGCGGGCCCCATGGTCCTGGCCGTGGTGCAGTGGGACGAGGGCCCCAAGTTCTCCACGGAACTCGTCAACGTTCCCTTCGAGGACGTGAAGATCGGCATGCGCGTCAAGCCAGTTTTCTGCGACTATCCCGAAGCGGGCGTCACCATGCTCCGCTACGAAGCGGAGGCCTGAGATGAGCATTGCGACCGAAGAGATGGCACCCGGATTCGTACTGCCGGAAGTGACCCTGCGCATTGGCTCCACCTCACGTGCCACGGGCTGCGGAACCCACCACCACATCAACCCGGCCACGGGAGTCCCCGACGCGGTGGTGCCGCTGGCCAGCGCTGCCGATGTCGATGACGCAGTCCGGAACTCGCATGAAGCGTTCTCGGCGTGGAAGGCAACTCCCGCTGCACAAAGGGGGCGCGCCCTGTTGAAGCTGGCAGACCTCGTGGAGGATCACACGGTAGAGTTCGCCGCCCTGGCCACCGCAGATAACGGCACCCCGGCGGGGACCGCGCAGCTCATGGTGGGCGCCGCGGTCGAATGGATCCGCTACTACGCCGGTTGGGCCGACAAGCTGCCGCTGGGCCGTGTCACGTCGGTGGCCGGTGCCGGAGGTTCCTTTGGGCACACGCTGCGCCAGCCCTACGGTGTCATCGGCATTATCATCACGTGGAATGCGCCGCTTATGTCACTGGCCATGAAGGTGCCGGCCGCGTTGGCGGCCGGCAACACCGTGGTGGTGAAGCCGAGCGAACTAACCCCGTTCAGCGCCATGCTCTTCGCTGACCTCATCCGCAAGGCCGGCATTCCCGACGGCGTGTTCAACGTTGTCACCGGCGGCGTCGAAGCTGGCTCCGCCCTGGTGGCCCACCAGCTCGTGAAGAAGGTTTCGTTCACAGGAGGCCCCGACACAGCACGGAAGATCACGGCCGAGTGCGCACGCACGTTCAAGCCCGTCCTGCTGGAGCTTGGCGGAAAATCAGCAAATCTAGTGTTTGCCGACGCCGACTTGGAGGCCGCCGCCCTGCATGCCGCGTTCATGGCGTTTGGGATGATGACCGGCCAAGGCTGCGCACTGCCCACCCGCCTGCTGGTGCAGGATTCCGTTTACGAACAGTTCGCTGCCAGAGTGGCGGAGATTGCGAACTCCTTCAAGGTGGGGAGCCCGCTGGAGCTGGACACCGTCTGTGGACCAGTCATCAACCAGGGCGCCATCGACCGCATCGAGACCATGGTGGCACAGGCCAGGAACGACGGCGTCCGCGTCCTGACGGGCGGAACCCGCCTGGGCGGGGAGCTGGGCGACGGCTACTACTACCCGCCGACGGTTGTGACGGACGTGGATCGACAGAGCGAACTGGCTCGACAGGAAGTCTTCGGTCCCGTTTTGGCCGTCCTGCGCTTTAGCGACGAAGCCGACGCCGTGGCCCTGGCCAACAGCACCGACTACGGGCTTTCCGGCTACGTGTGGACTGCTGACGCCAAGTGCGCCATGAGGGTTGTCGAAGCGCTGGAAACCGGTGAAGTGGTGGTCAACGGCGCACCTAACGCAGTGGCTGAGCGCCCCTTCGGCGGTATAGGCCACTCCGGCAACGGCAACGAAGGCGGCTTGGAAGGACTTGAAGAGTTCTTCTGGACCAAGTCCGTCGCCTACGGCACCAGCTAGGCGCCCGGCTCAGCACCTTCATGTTCGGCCGTCTATGCAAGGAATGTTCGCTACATTGCCCTTCAAATCCTTAAGGGCACAACCACTTTCTTTTCAGCACACCCAAGAAAGGCTGGACGAAGATGTCCCCAGCTAACCTCCGGAAATCCGGACTCCTGCAAAACCTCAAACGGCCCGGCTTCGCCGCCGTGGTGACAGTTCTCATCCTGGCCGAGGTTGTCTCGGCCTTTGAACTGTCCATGATGTACGTAACGCTTCCCACGCTGATCAAGGAATTCCACGTGGATGCCAGCACGGTCGCCTGGGTCGTCACGGCATACCTTCTGGTTTCCGCTTCCGCCGGTGTCATGGGCGGGCGCTTCGGCGACATGTACGGTCGGCGGAAGGTTATGGTCATCGTCTTGATGATCGCCTGCGCCGGCTCGCTGATCTCCCTGATCGGCGGCAGCCTGGGCATGATCATTCTGGGCCGTGCGATCCAAGGGACGGCCGGCGCCTTGATGGGGCTGGCCTTCGGGCTGGCACGGGAACACCTGGCCAAGGAACGCATCCCCGTGGGCGTCTCCATGATCGGAGCCTCAGCCCTGATTGCAGGCGCAGGAGGCGCGCTCATTGCCGGCATCATGATCCAGCTCTTCTCCTGGCACCTGATCTTCATCTTCTCCGCAGTGCTTGCCGTGATTTCGGCAGTGGCCATCATGGCCGTGATTCCCCGCGACACACTGATCCCCAGCAAGGACAAACCCGACTACCTCGGCGCCGTCCTGCTGCCCATCGCCGTCAGCGCCATCCTGCTGGCACTCTCCAAAGTTTCGAAGACCGGCTTTGGCTCGGTCGAGTTCCTTGGCCTGATGGCCGTGGGCATCGTCGTTGCGGCAGTGTGGGGTTGGTGGGAACTGCGCATCGAGTCTCCCATTGTGAACCTGAGGATGTTCAAGAACCGCCAGATCGCCCTTGTCATGACGGCCACCATGCTCGCTGCCCTCGGTCCCATCGGAGGCATGTCCGTCCCGACCCAAATGGTTCTGCAATACCCTACGGTGATGGGCTTTGGCCTGGGATTCACACCGGCGGCAGCAGGCATTTTCAGCGCGCTGACGGCCGTTGTCGGCTACCTTTTCTCACCGCTGGGAGGCAAGCTGGCGTTCCGCTTCGGGGCGCGTTCGGTCTTCGTCGGCGGGCTCACCCTGATGGCTGTCGTGATACCCATCATCCTTCTCACCTACGGCAACGTGGTGGCATTCTGCCTGGCCATGGCCCTGAACGGCATTGGTATATCGCTGACCTTCGGCGCTCTGCCCAATGTGCTCATTGAGGCCATCCCGGAAACCCACACCTCGGAAACAGCTGGCACCAACACCATGGTCCGCAACATCGGCCAGTCCGCTGCCACGGCCATCGGAGCCATCATCCTGGCCAGCTTTCAGGACCCGGAGACCACCGTTGTGGCCCAGGGCGGCATCAGCGCAAGCTTTGTCTTTGTGCTCGTGTTCGCGGTGTTGGCCGTCGCCGTTGCCCTGCTCCTGAAGCGCCATCCCGTGCAATGGGTCCCGGAAACAACACAGGAACGTGCCATTCGGCGTGGAACACCGCTCAAAGTGCCCGTCATGGCCGCTGACTGAACCGCTGCGAACTGAACCGCCGCCGCCTGTGCTGCACGGGGCGCAGCGGACCACGAGGCGCCCTGCCGGCACTTCCTGAACGGGGGCCTGCAGGGCGCCTCGTGCCGGCCCGGCGGGTTTGGCCACATACAGGGGATGTCAAAACATGGGCACTCAGGCCATAGACAAGAACTAGAATCTCGTTATAGTATTTGGTACAGAGTGATCCACGCCACCTCCTGGTGGCCGGCTGAATCGTTGGGGGACACCCCCGTGAAAGGAGCAGGGCAGTGGCGATCCACATGCACAACATTGGGAAAAGAAATGAGGGGGAGCCCTTCTCCTGGACGTCAAAAGATGCACTCCTATATGCGCTGAGCGTGGGCGCCGGCGCCGGTGACCAGCTGAAAAACCTGGCCTTCACCACCGAAAATTCGCGCGGCGTCGAGCAAAAGGTCCTGCCAACGTTCGCGGTGGTGCTGGGTTCATCGGCTGGCCCCATGGATGAGCTGGGCGACTTCAAGCTCTCGCAGATCCTGCATGGCGGCCAGCAGATCACACTGCACCGGGCTTTGGCCGCCAGTGGAACCGTGGTCCCCGTCAGTGGCATGAGCGCCGTGTATGACAAGGGAAGGAACGCTGTCATAGAGCTGAGCACGGAACTGCTGGACGTCAAGACCCGCGAACTCGTGGCCACGAGTGTGACCACCATGATCATTCGCGGCGAAGGTGGCTTCGGCGGGCCAAAGGGTCCGTCCGAAGGCTGGGAGGTTCCGGACCGTCCGGCCGATGTGAGCGTCGTGGAAAAAACCACCCTTGACCAAGCCCTTCTCTACCGGCTCAACGGAGACACGAACCCGCTCCACTCAGACCCCCAGCTGGCCAGAATGGTCGGCTTCGACAAGCCGATCCTCCACGGCCTGTGCACCATGGGCTTTGCCGGCCGGGTGCTCCTGGAGCAAGTCTGTGCATCGGAGCCGGAGGTATTCGGCTCGCTAAGTGTCCGCTTCGCCTCACCCGTGGTGCCCGGCGACGAGCTGAGTATCAGCATCTGGAAGACCGAAACCGGTGCAGTGTTCCAGGTCCGGGTTGCGGACACCGTTGTCCTGGACCGGGGTACCTACACGCACCGCACCGCCGAAATTGGCGGCACCACCGAAGAACTGGAAGCAGCCACGGCCTAGGGCCGTCTGGATGGGAAGAAAAGCCATGAAGATTGCAGTACTGATCAAGCAGGTCCCAGACACCGGCGAGGACAGGTTACTCACCGCCTCCGGCGCTGTCGACCGCGCCGCTAGCGACCGTGTTGCCGACGAAATCACCGAGCGTGCACTGGAAATTGCGCTGCGCGAAAAGGATGTCGATAAGTCGGTGGAGATTGTAGCGGTCACGATGGGCCCCGGAACGGCCACGGAAGCGCTGCGCAAGGCACTCTCCATGGGGGCGGACTCGGCCATCCACGTGGTTGACGACGCCTTGGCAGGCTCCGATGCCCTCACCACCGCCAAGGCGCTGGCCGGTGCGGTACGGGGAGGCGACTTCGACCTCATCGTTGCTGGCAACGAGTCCACCGACGGCCGCGGCGGCGTTGTGCCAGCCATGGTTGCCGAACTGTTGGCGCACCCGTACCTGGGCTCGCTGGATACCGTTGTCATCGACCAGGGAGGCGTATCCGGGCAACGCCGGGACGCCGAAAGTATCCAGATGCTGGCCGGGCACCTCCCGGCTGTCATTTCCATCACCGAGAGTTCCGCCGAGGCACGGTTCCCCAAGTTCAAGGGCATCATGACCGCCAAGCGAAAGCCTGTGGCCGTTTTCAGCGCTGCGCAGGTGGGGCATTCACCCTCCAGCCAGGCAGATGGCAACGTGGTGCTGTCCGCAAGCCTGCGCCCTGCCCGAACAGCTGGCATGAAGGTCGTGGACGATGGTACCGCCGCCACTCAACTCGCTGACTTCCTCAGCGCCGAAAACCTGATCTGAAAGGGCTGCCCATCATGAGCAACATTCTTGTCAACATCGAACTTTCAGCGGACGGATCGCTGCGCTCCACCACAGCCCACCTGCTCGCCCTGGCAGCACGCCTGGGCGAGCCCGTCGCCGTCCTGGCCGCGCCCCCGGGCGTCTCCGCCGAACTCGTCGCCGAACTGGCCGGGCTTGGGGCCGCGGTGGTCGTGGTCGGTGAGTGCCCGGCGTCGTCAAACCTCGTCGCAGCCGCATCGGTGGCCGCACTAGCCGACGCCATCGCCAGCCACGCACCGGCTGCCGTGCTGGCCTCCACGAGCCCGACGGCGCGCGAAGTCATTGGCCGCCTCGCAGCCCGCACCGGAAACGCTGTGATGGTCGACGCCGTTGACGTCACCATGGACGGTGGCCGGGTCGTGGCAAGCCATTCGATCTTCGGCGGTAGCTACACGACGGAATCCGGTGTTGGCGCAGGCATCGCGCTGGTTACCGTCTCCTCTAGCGGTTCTGAGCCTGCCACGGCAGTTGCCTCACCCGTGGTGGAGGTGCGCCAGCTGGATGTTTCCATACAACCGAGCTGCGCAGCCATCACGGGTGCGCGGGTGGCGTCGGGAGGTTCGGGCCGCCCCGAGCTCCGGTCGGCACGCATCGTTGTTTCGGGCGGCCGCGGCCTGGGCTCGAAGGAAAACTTTGGACTGGTTGAGGAACTGGCTGACATGCTGGGGGCCGGTTTGGGGGCATCCCGTGCAGCGGTCGACGCCGGGTACGTTCCGCAAAGCTGCCAGGTTGGCCAGACCGGTGTGAGTGTTTCGCCCGAGCTGTACCTTGCCGTGGGGATCTCCGGCGCCATCCAGCACCGGGCTGGCATGCAGACGGCCAAGCGGATCGTGGCCATCAACGAAGACGCCGACGCCCCCATCTTCGACGTCGCCGACTTTGGCATCGTCGGGGACCTGTTCACGGTCCTGCCCCAGCTGCGGGAGGCCATTGCAGCACGCAGCGGCGTTCCCGCAGGCGTCTAGGGAGGTTGGCTGGTGTCACTGCTGACCAAGCCCAAACCACAATCCCAGCGCGGGCACAAGCGCTGGGTTGGACCGGCCATGTGGGCCGCCGCCGCAGTGGTGGCGCTCGCCGCCGTCGTGCTCCTGGCTCGCTGGTCCCGTGAACTGGAGCCCATTCAGGACTTCCTGCTCCAGTACCCGGGCCACAGCGAACTGCCCGCGAACGCACCCGTGGGGATTCCCGCGTGGCTCGGCTGGCAGCATTTCCTCAACGCCTTCTTCCTGGTGCTCATCATCCGTTCGGGCTGGCAGGTGCGCACCACCACCCGGCCGAAGGCGTACTGGACACGGAAGAATACGGGGCTGTTGAAGACGAAGGCCAAGCCGGCGAAGATCAGTCTGGAGCTGTGGTTCCACCTGAGCATGGACGTGCTGTGGCTGGTCAACGGCGCCGTGTTCGTGGTGCTGATGTTTGCCACCGGTGCCTGGATGCGCATTGTGCCCACCAGCTGGGACATCTTCCCCAACGCGCTGAGCGCCGGTCTGCAATATGCGTCGCTGAGCTGGCCGGTGGAAAACGGCTGGGTTTATTACAACGCCCTGCAGGTGCTGGCCTACTTCGCCGTGGTGTTCATCGCCGCGCCCTTGGCCGCCATCACAGGCCTGCGCATGAGCCCGGCCTGGCCCAAGGACAAGGCGGCACTCTCGAAGGCCCTCCCCATTGAAGCGGCCCGCAGGATCCATTTCCCCGTGATGGTGTTCTTCAGTGGCTTCGTCATCATGCACGTGGCGCTGGTGCTGTGCACGGGTGCACTGGCGAACTTGAACCACATGTTCGCAGCGCGCCAGGACGCCGGGTGGCTCGGCTTTGGCATCTTCGCCGCCTCGCTGGTGGTCATGGTCGGGGCATGCCTCCTAGCCCGGCCCATCTTCCTGCGGCCCATCGCAGGCACCATGGGCAAGATTTCCAAATAGTCGGCCGGAGTTGGCCGCTCACGCGCAGCGTCCGGAACTAAAAAAAGTGAAGCGACCCCGGTAACGGGGTCGCTTCACTTTCTACGTGCGGAAGGTAAGAGATTCGAACTCTTGGTACGGGGTTACCGCACACTGGTTTTCAAGACCAGCTCCATCGGCCGCTCGGACAACCTTCCTGACCCTAGTAGTGTTTCATAAGCAGGGCGGTGCTACCAAAATGAGTGCACACGCAGCTACGATTCACGGGTACTTGCAGGCTATGGAGAAGGTTATGAAGGCAATTATTACAACGGGCGCAGGCGGGCCTGAGGTGTTGGCGCTGGGTGAGACGCAGGCTCCAGTGGCAGGTCCAGGTGAGGTGCTCATTGATGTGGTTGCCGCGGGAATCAACCGCGCAGACGTGCAACAGCGCCGTGGCTTCTACCCGCCGCCGCCGGGCACATCAGAGCTTTTGGGGTTGGAGGTGTCCGGTCGGATTGCGGCGTTTGGCCCCAATGTGACCCGTCCGTTCAGTCTGGGCGAGAAGGTTGTGGCGTTGCTCACAGGTGGCGGATATGCGGCCCAAGTGGCGGTTCCCGCCGGCCAAGTGCTGGCGCTTCCGGCAGGCATTGACGTGATTTCGGCCGCAGGCCTGCCGGAGGTTGCCGCCACTGTGTACTCCAATTTGTTCATGACGGCCCAGCTGCAGGCTGGGGAAACAGTGCTCGTCCATGGCGGGGCTGGCGGGATCGGCGCCATGGCCATCCAGCTTGCCAAGGCTGCCGGTGCGCGCGTCATCACCACCGCCGGCAGCGACGAGAAAGTGGCCATGCTGACCAGCTACCTCGGCGCGGACCTGGCCGTCAACTACCGCACACACGACTTCGTTGCCGCCGTCAAGGATTTCACTGATGGCCTCGGCGCCAACGTGATTCTCGACGTCGTCGGCGCCAAATACCTGGCGCGCAACGTTGAATCACTGGCCGACTATGGGCGTCTGATGGTTATCGGCCTGCAGGGAGGTGCGACGGCGGAACTCAACTTGGGCAACCTGCTCACCAAGCGTGCGGCCATCATCGGAACCACGCTGCGGGCGCGTTCGGTGGAGGAAAAGACGGTCATCATGGACGGCGTGCGCGATCACGTTTGGCCGCTGGTGGCCAGCGGCGCCGTCAAGCCAATGGTCGACAAAACTTTCCCGCTGGCCCAGGTAGTGGCGGCACACGAGTACCTTGAGTCCGGACAGCACGTGGGCAAGGTGCTGCTGACGCTCTGACCCTTCTGGATGCGACCACTTTGAGTCGAACCGAACACTCCGGGGGCTGTTGTGGTGATCGGACGCTGCTATAGCGTCCTCCGATCACCACAACAGCCCCCGGACCCGTTTGGCCCTCGTTTCGGCGCGCAGAACACACCGTTGAGCAGTTTTATGACGTGACCGGGATTACGTCGAGAATGCTGACCTTTCTCCTGCTGGTATTGTCATCTGGCCATAACTGTGGTTCAACGTAGGGATAAATATGACAATGCCGTCAAATAGGACTGCCGCACCCGGCGACGTCCTCGTTCAAGATCCGGAGCTGCCTCCCGTGGCGCTCGATCTTGAAGCAGAAGCGGAAACGCATAGGTGGACGCCGCTGAGGATCGCCATTTGGGCGGCCATTGCATTGCTGGGTGGAGTCGCCTGGGTGATGCTGGCCGTGGTGCGCGGCGAGAGCGTGAATGCGATCTGGTTTGTGTTCGCCGCCGTGTGCACCTACCTGATCGGCTATCGCTTCTATTCCAAGGTCATTGAGAAGTTTCTACTCAAGCCCAATGACAAGCGCGCCACTCCGGCCGAATACAAGGCCGACGGCAAGGACTTCGTCCCCACGGACCGCAACGTCCTGTTTGGCCACCACTTTGCCGCCATCGCCGGGGCAGGTCCTTTGGTGGGCCCCATCCTGGCCGCCCAGATGGGTTACCTTCCGGGCACCATCTGGATCATTGTCGGCGTCGTTCTTGCCGGTGCCGTGCAGGACTACCTTGTCCTGTTCTTCTCCATGCGCCGCGGCGGACGTTCCCTGGGCCAGATGGCCCGTGAAGAACTTGGCGTCATTGGCGGCACCGCCGCACTGATCGCCACCTTGTTGATCATGATCATCATTGTCGCCATCCTGGCGCTCGTGGTGGTCAACGCCCTGGGTGAATCCCCGTGGGGCGTGTTCTCCGTATCCATGACCATCCCGATTGCCTTGTTCATGGGCGTCTACCTGCGCTACCTGCGCCCGGGCAAGGTCATGGAAGTGTCCTTGATCGGCGTCGTGCTGCTCCTGGCGGCCATCATCGGCGGCGGCGTGGTGGCCCACACCGAATGGGGCGCGGCATTCTTCCATCTGGACCGCACCACGCTGGCCTGGGCCATCATTGTGTACGGTTTCATCGCCGCCATCCTGCCGGTGTGGCTGCTGCTGGCCCCGCGCGACTACCTCTCCACGTTCATGAAGATCGGCACCATTGTGATGCTGGCCGGCTCCATTGTGCTGGTCCGGCCCACCATCAACGTTCCGGCGTTCAGTGAATTCGCCTCCCGCTCCGACGGTCCGGTGTTCTCCGGTTCGCTGTTCCCGTTCCTGTTCGTCACCATCGCCTGTGGTGCTCTCTCCGGCTTCCACGCCCTGATCGCTTCCGGCACCACGCCCAAGCTGATCGAAAAGGAACGCCAGGCCCGGTACATCGGGTACGGCGGCATGCTCATGGAGTCGTTCGTGGCGATCATGGCGCTCGTCGCGGCGCTGTCCATCGACCGCGGGATCTACTTCGCCATGAACTCCTCGGGGGCGGCCACCGGCGGCACCATCGAGGGCGCTGCCGCATTCGTGAACTCGCTGGGGCTGACCGGAGTCCACGTTGACCCGGCAACGCTGGCACAAACCGCGGCCGACGTCGGCGAGCAGTCCATTGTCTCCCGCACCGGTGGTGCGCCTACCCTTGCCGTGGGCCTGGCCCACATCATGCAACAGGTTGCCGGCGGGCAAGCCATGATGAGCTTCTGGTACCACTTCGCCATCATGTTCGAGGCGCTGTTCATCCTCACCGCCGTCGACGCCGGCACCCGCGTGGCCCGCTTCATGTTGCAGGATTCGATTGGCAACTTCGTGCCGAAGTTCAAGGACACGTCCTGGCGCCTGGGCTCCTGGGTCACCACGGCCATCATGGTGGCTGGCTGGGGCGCCATCTTGATCATGGGCGTCACCGACCCGTTGGGCGGCATCAACACGCTGTTCCCGCTGTTCGGCATTGCCAATCAGCTGCTGGCGGCCATTGCGCTCGCGGTCTGCCTGACCATCGTCTCCAAAAACACGCACATTAAATACCTGTGGATCGTCGCCCTGCCGCTGGTGTTCGTCACCATCGTCACCGTGGTGGCCTCATTCCAGAAGATCTTCTCCACCGTGCCCGCCGTCGGCTACTGGGCGCAGCACAACGCGTTCAAGCAGGCGTTGGCTGACGGCAAGACAAGCTTCGGCACGGCCAAGACCGTCGAAGCCATGGAAGCGGTGGTGCGCAACACCACCGTTCAGGGCACGCTGTCCATCATCTTCGTGATCCTTTCGATCGTCGTCATTGCCACGGCCGTGCTTGTCTCGATCCGTTCCATCCGTGCAGGCGGAGGACCCAGCATGGAGGACCCGGCCGTGGCGTCGCGGATCTTTGCCCCCGCAGGCCCTCTTCCCAGCGCGACTGAAAAGCAGTTGTTGAAGGAATGGGCCGACTCCGGCAAGCAAGCAGCAAGCTCCGGCCACTAGGGATGAATGTGTTGCGCAGCGCCGGACGCACCCTGAGATCCGTCAATAGGTACCTCAAGGGTGTTCTGGGTGAAGACAGCTACGAGAAGTATCTACAACACCACGAGGGCACCGGCTGCGCAGCGGCACCCATGACGATGAAGGAGTTCTGGCGCGACAAAACCGACCGGCAGGACAAAAATCCTGAAGGGCGCTGCTGCTAGGCACCCCTCCACACCGAACCGAACACTCCGGGGGCTGTTGTGGTGATCGGACGCTGCTATAGCGGCCTCCGATCACCACAACAGCCCCCGGAGTCGTTGGAGCCCATCCCAGAGCCCTGTGAGAGACTGGCAGTATGAGTGAAAACGCGCAGAATTCGGATCTGGAAGCAGCAGCCGTGGGCGAAGTGGTGGACAGCTCAGCCAGCGACGGCCAGGAAGCTGCGGCGGCCGAAGATGAGCCGAAAGCGGACGCCGTAAAACAGCCGCAGAGTCTCTCTGACATGGTGGACCAGCCGGCGAAAGTGATGCGGATTGGCACCATGGTCAAGCAACTGCTCGACGAGGTCAAGAGTGCTCCCTTGGATGACGCCGCCCGGACCCGGCTGGCTGAGATCCACCAAGCCTCCATCACGGAGCTCGAAGCGGGCCTGGCCCCCGAGTTGGTTGACGAACTGCACCGCTTGAGCCTGCCCTTCGCGGACAACAGCTCGCCGTCCGACGCTGAATTGCGCATTGCCCAGGCACAGCTGGTCGGGTGGTTGGAGGGATTGTTCCACGGAATTCAAACCGCATTGGCCGCCCAGGCCATGGCCAGCCAGCAAACTGCCGCACGCCTGGCCTTACGCCAGCTTCCTCCCGGCACCATGATCGCCCCCGGAGTGATTGTGGGCGAAAACGGTGAGCCGCAGCGCGCACCGGCAGGCCACGGCCACGCCCCCGGCAGCCCAACACTGGGTGGTCCGGATTCCGGCGGCCCCGGCCAGTACCTCTGACGCGCATGCTCAAGGGACTATTTGGTGCCTCGCGCCAGGCCAAACTCGACGACGCCGAACTGGGCAAGGGTGTGTGGCGCCGCGACCACGACAGGTTCCGGCGTGGCCTTGACCGCTTCCACCAGATGCTTGAAGGTTTGGAAGCTGCCGGGCCAACACCCCACCAATCCGAGGCACAGGCGGCCGAAACGTACCAGGAGATGGTGGTCGTGGCGAACAATCTTGCAGACCTGCTGCCCGTGGTCCGCGACATCGCCACAGCGGGCCATGCTGCAGGCCCCAGCGAAGGCATGGAAATCCCAACGGGCACAGGGGGGTACCTCAATGACGTGCACCGAGAACTCTCGCGAGCAGGCAACGCCCTGGCAGCAACAGCGGAAGCCATCGCGCTGGTGAGGCTCGGCGTGGGGGAGGGCATCGGCGTCGAACGCAAGGCCACCATTGTGGTCCAGCACGTGAATCGGGCCGGCGAATTGTTGCATAAAACGTCGTCAGACAACGAATAATCCCACCCACGGAATAAAACCCTGAGAGAACTGCGTCACATTGCACAGTTTGTGAGGGTAGGCTGTCCTTTCATGCATTACGATCGATTTACGTTCGCTAATTATTCCTATTGCCGAAAGGCTCCCAGATGACCTCGATGACCTCCTTGACCAGGAAGCAGTTCAACAAGACCGCCTTGGCTGCCTTGGCCGGTGCCTCCGTTTTGGCCCTTGCCGCTTGTGGCGGCTCCACCTCCCCGGCGCAAAGCAGCGGGGCTGCTGGCGGTGCCGAAGACGCCATCACCGTCTACAACGCCCAGCACGACTCCCTCACGCAGGCCTGGGTGGATGAATTCACCAAGGAAACCGGCATCAAGGTCACGATTCGTCCGGGAAGCGACCTGGAACTGAGCAACCAGCTCATCGCCGAAGGCGCCAAGTCCCCCGCCGATGTGTTCCTGACGGAGAACTCCCCAGGCATGACACAGGTTGAGAACGCCGGTCTCTTCGCTGACACGAGCGCCAAGATCCAGGAGCAGGTCCCGGCCCAGTACCGCCCCTCCACGAACAAGTGGACAGGTATTGCCGCCCGCAGCACCGTCTTCGCCTATGACAAGACCAAACTAAACGCGGACCAGCTGCCGAAGTCCATCATGGACCTGGCCGATCCCGCATGGAAGGGCCGCTGGGCCGCTTCACCGTCCGGCGCGGACTTCCAGGCGATTGTTTCGGCCATGCTGGAGCTCGAAGGTGAAGATGCCACGTCGAAGTGGCTCACGGCCATGAAGGAAAACTCCAAGGCCTACAAGGGCAACAGCACCGCCATGAAGGCCGTCAACGCCGGCGAAGTTGAAGGCGCCATCATCTACCATTACTACTGGTTCGGAGATCAGGCCAAGACGGGCGAAAACTCCAACAACGTATCCCTGCACTACTTCAAGAACGAAGATCCGGGCGCGTTTGTGTCCATCTCCGGTGGTGGTGTTCTGGCCTCCAGCAAGCACCAGGAAAACGCCCAGAAGTTCCTCGAATTCGTCACCGGCAAGGCTGGCCAGACCATCCTGCAGACAGGCACCAGCTTCGAGTACCCGGTCGCCTCGGGAGTTGCGGCCAATGACAAGCTGGTCCCGCTCGCTGACCTGCAAGCCCCCAAAATTGACCCGGCGAAGCTGAACTCCGCCAAGGTCATCGATCTCATGACCCAGGCTGGACTACTGTAGTTTTAATGACTTCACAACAAAGTACGACGGCGGCCCGCAAGTCGGGTGCCAAGAACTTACGTAACGCTGCTGGGGGCCGGGGCTCACGCTTCGGCCCTTGGCCCGTCGTTGTACTTTGTCTTTTGATCGCCGCATTCTCCCTGCTGCCGCTCGGGTTTGTGGTGGTCGCCACCGCCAACGCCGGATGGGACACCATTGCTACTTTGGTGTTCCGCCCGCGCGTTGGCGAATTGCTCTTTAACACACTTTCACTGGTGCTGATCACGGTGCCGCTGTGCGTGCTCATTGGGGTTGGCGGGGCCTGGCTGGTGGAACGGACTTCCCTGGCCGGGAACAAGGCGTGGGCGGTGCTGCTGGCGGCCCCGCTGGCCATCCCTGCCTTCGTGAACAGCTACGCCTGGGTCAGTGCCATCCCCTCCCTTGGTGGGATCTTTGGCGGTGTGCTGATCTCGGTGCTTTCCTACTTCCCGCTCGTGTACATCCCGGTGGCGGCCGTGCTGAGCAGGCTGGATCCGGCGCTTGAACAGTCGGCGGCAGCTCTCGGCCTGGGCCCTTGGAGGGTGTTCTTCAGGGTGGTGCTGCCACAATTGCGGTTGGCGACAGCCGGCGGCGCGCTGCTTGTGTCGCTTCACCTGCTGGCGGAATACGGCGCCTTTGCCATGATCGCGTTCGACACGTTCACCACGGCCATCTACGACCAATTCCGTTCCACCTTCAACGGCGCCGCAGCGAATATGCTCGCCAGCGTCCTGGTGTTGTTTTGCTTGCTGCTGCTGCTGGCCGAGTCCAGGACGCGCGGTAGTGCCCGTTATGCCCGCGTGGGTGCCGGGGTACAGTCGGGCCCCACCCGCTTGAAGCTGGGGGCTTACCAAGCGCCCGGACAGCTGGCCTTGATCGCAGTGGCGGTGCTGGCACTGGGTGTGCCGCTGTGGCACGTGGGGCGCTGGCTCATTGCCGGTGGCGCAGAAGTCTGGACGCGAAACGACCTGCTTACCTCTTTGCTACGAACACTTGACTACGGCCTGATTGGAGCCGCGGTGACAACTGTGCTGGCGTTCCCGCTGGCATACTTGGTGATCCGCCACCCGGGGCCCGTCAGTACGTTCCTTGAAGCTGTCAACTACATTTCAAGCTCCATGCCGGGCATCGTGGTGGCGTTGGCGCTTGTCACCATCACGGTCCACAACGTCCCTGCCATCTACCAAAGCTCGTTGGTGCTGGTGGCCGCTTATGCCCTGCTGTTCATGCCACGGGCCTTGGTGAACTTGAGGGCGGGCCTTGCCCAAGTGCCGCGTGAATTGGACGAGGCCGCCCGTGCGCTGGGCAAACCTCCGTTGGTGGCGTTCCTGCGCGTGACTTTGCGCCTGGCGGCACCTGCAGCGGCCGGAGGGGCGGCATTGGTGTTCCTGGGTATTGTGAATGAGCTGACGGCGACGCTGCTGCTCGCCCCCAACGGCACACGCACGCTGGCCACCCAATTTTGGCTGTTGAGCAGCGAAATTGATTACATGGGGGCAGCACCCTACGCATTGTTGATGATTTTGCTCTCAGCGCCCATGACCTACCTTCTGTTTGTGCAATCCAAGAAAGCCGCTGGACAATGACTACCCAACCCCATGACATCCGCCAGGGTTCCCGCCACAGCGCAGTCCCACGCCCGGCAGGGCCAAGCAGCAGGACGTTCGTACATGACTCCAGCGATGCGCCCGACCACCTTGAGATCACAGACGTTCGCAAGCGGTATGGCGGCACGGAAGTCCTCAAGGGCGTGGACCTGAGCGTTGCGCAGGGACGTACCACTGCCATTGTGGGCCCCTCGGGCTCAGGAAAAACCACACTGCTGCGCCTCATCGCCGGCTTTTCAGCGCCGGACGCGGGGCGGATAGCCTTGGGCGGTGCCGAGGTTGCAGGCCCGGAGAAGTGGGTTCCCGCGCACAAGCGAAGCGTTGGCTACGTGGCCCAGGACGGGGCCTTGTTCCCGCACTTGAGCGTTGGTGCGAACATTGCCTTTGGGCTGCCGCTGCGTGGCAAGGCCGCCGCACGGCGGGTGGGTGAGCTGTTGGAGATGGTCTCCATGAACGCCTCCTACGCCAAACGCCGGCCCCACCAGCTGTCCGGTGGGCAGCAGCAGCGGGTGGCTCTGGCCCGCGCGCTGGCACGCCAACCCGAGCTGATGCTGCTGGATGAGCCGTTCAGCGCCCTGGACGCCGGGCTGCGGGTCGCCACACGCCGGGCCGTCTCGCAGACCCTTGAACAAGCCGGGGTGACAACCATCCTTGTCACCCACGACCAGGCGGAGGCGCTGAGCTTCGCCGACCAGGTCGCCGTCATGCGAGACGGAAAACTGGCCCAGATCGGCAGCCCCTTCGTTGTCTACACGCGCCCCGCGGACAGGGCCACCGCCGAATTCCTGGGCGACGCCGTCATCCTCGAGGCCTGGCTGGAAGGCTCACTGGCATTGTGCTCGCTGGGTGGCATACCCGTGCGCATGCCCAAGGTCCAAGGCAAGGTCAACCTGATGCTGCGTCCCGAACAGATCCGGATCTCCAGCGGCAGCTCCATCCGCGGACGCGTTGTGGACACCGACTACTTCGGCCCTGAAACCACCGTACGGATCCAGCTTGAACCCATCCTCGTCGACGCGGAGCACCCCCGCGATCCGCACCAGCCCGTCGGTGGCGAGGTTATCAACATCCGGCACTGGAACGCCATGCTGGCCCGCCCCGGCACCGAACTTTTCCTGAAAGTGGTGGGCGAGGGCGTCGTTTTCCCCTGGCAGGGCTAAACCGCGGCCGGCCGCCGTCGGGCATTGACTTCGGCCTGGAAGGTCAGCAGCAGGAGCATCGCCACGGCTATCCCCAGCACGACGGCGGCTGGCAGCCTTGCGCCCAACGGGACAAGTACCAGCGCGGCCGCCACGGCGGGGATGCCCCAGGGCAGGACGGCTCCCGGCGGCAGGCCGAAACGCAGGGAGACGAGCGCGTTCGTACCGTAAAACAGTGCCAGCCCGCCGCCCAGTGCAATGGCTGCGCCCAGTGGCAGCCGCGCGAACGGGGCTGGGATGGCCGTGGCGATGGCGGCGGCGATCGAGGTGACCCCGAGAACCAAAGCGAATGGCATGAACAGCGTGGTTTGCAGGATACCGGTGAAGTCTTCACGGTTGCGCAGCTGCTCAAGGCCCATGGCAAGTGTGCCGGTGCCGTATTGAAAGAACGCCCAGCCAAGCAGTGCCACGATCACAAAGCCCAATGCGGCAGCCAGAGCGGGGCCGGGGTGCCAGTCCTGGGCAAGCTCCGAGACGATCGTGAAGATGGATTCGCCCAGCACGATGATGACAAACAGGCCAAGACGCTCCGCAGCATGCTCCAGATTGATCCCGCCAAGATTTTGCTGCGCACCGATCAGCCGGCTGGCAGCAATCATGCCCACTTCCACGGCAATGGCGACGGCCCACAAAATAACGGACAGGGACAGTGGCAGGAACGTGGCAAGGAGCCAGAGCGCGGCCGTTCCGCCGTTGTAGATCCAGATGCGCCACGGCTGTTCCGACGAGTATTTGCGGTGCTCGTGAAGCCACAGGACGAGCAGCAGGATGCGCATGGCCGCGTTGGCAAGGGAGAACGCCCACGCCCGGTCGCCAAAGGCCTCAGGGGCGGCTGCTGCCATGAGTCCGGCTGCGGCCATGGCTGCGACCATGGCCAGACCCAACACCCGCGACGTCAGCGCCGGCAGCAGGTTGATGACGGAGACAATGTTGACCCACGCCCACCATGCAGGGAAGAAGAGCAGGATGTAGGTGCCGAATTCGGGCCAGCCTGGATTGCCGTGGATGCCGTGTGCCAGCTGCCCGATGAAGGCCACAAACACCAGATCGAAGAAAAGCTCCATCCAATGCACCCTGCCCGGTTCACGGGCGGGGGTGCGGTGCTGGGCTGCTTTTTGCATGCGCCCATCGTATGCCCCCAAGGCCCACAACGGGTGGGTGGGGACTGGGCGTCACGGAAGTTGCAGGATGGTCTTTCCGCGGGCGCGCCTCGTTTGCACTTTTGCCAGGGCAGCCAGGGCGTCTTCGAAGGGGTGGATGTGTTCGAGCTCGACGTGGATCCTGGCTGCCGCAACATCGTTCATAAGTTGCAGTACTTCGCCCCGCACATCCACTGTGTAGGGAATCCCCGCCACCTCGATGCCACGTTCAGGGGCGGGGGTATCGCCGGAGATCGGCACCAGCTGGCCGCCGTTTTTTACCACACCCAACGTTTCCGCGGCGGTGCCCGGCTGGACGGCGAGAGCCCCGTCCACGCCGTCGGGCATCCACTGGCGTACCTGTTCAACCCAGTCGGGACAGTGGTAGTCGACCACGAATTCCGCCCCGAGCGAGCGCAGGTAGCCATGGTTCGCAGCTGATGCAGAGGCGCCAACCCGCCATGTGCGCTGGCGGGCGAGCTGGATGCCCAAAGTACCGATGGCGCCCGACCCGCCGGCGATGAAGAGCGAACCGCCCGCCTGGATGCCGGTGAGGGCGTGCAAAGCACGAAGCACGGTGTTGCCGGCGACCGGGATCGCTGCTGCGTGCACAAAGTCGACGTCATCCGGGATGGGGATGATCAGCGAGTGTGCCTTGACGGCCGCGTATTCGGCCCATGTGCCACCCTTGGGCTGCATCGAGCTGACGAACGCAATACGCTCACCCGGGTCAAAGCCCGAGGTGGCGGATCCAACCTCCGCCACAATGCCCGCGGCCTCAATGCCGATCGGGTACGGGTAGCGGGCGTCGCCGGGCAGAAAATAGGAGTCGTGGATGCCCACGCCAACAGCCTTGACCTGCACCAGCAGTTCATCGGTGTCGATCAACGGCAGGGGAACCTCGGCCGGTTCCACCGTGCTGGCACCTGCTGCTGACAAGACGAACGCTCTCATTCGTGCCCGGCTATTCCTTGGACTTTGTCTGAACCCACGTGGGGGTTTCGCGGGCCAGACGGGCGTCGAGGGCAACTTTGAGCTTCGCGGCCTCGATTTGAACCTTGCCCTTGGCTTCACGGCTGGCTGCGCTGTCGGCTTCTGGCGCGTCGGGCTCACCGTTCGCGTCGGCGTCGGGGCCTCGAATTCCTTCCGGGAAGGGTTCTCGTTCCTGGCCGAGGCTGGGTGCCTCTCCGCGAAGGCCTCCCGTTGCGGACTGGACGAGGGACTGCTCCCACGCTGCATCCAGGACTTCCAGCTCGTGCTGCCCGAGCCACTTTTCGCGCGACAGGATGAGAATCGTTCTGATTCCGGCCTTTTGCTTGACGGTGTTCTCGCTGAACACCGCATCGAGTGCCCACTGGACTTCGCTCCACCAGCGGCCCTGCTTGCTGGACCTCGCCGATTTTACGATGGTGATCCAGGCGGGGATGATCGCGATGGCTGCGATCAAGAGCGTCAGGGCAGGGGCAGCATCCTGGATGCCACCAAGGAAGCCGGTGGACGGTGCAGCAACCAGTGCAGTTAAGTCGACCATGCTTCATGCTACGTCGGATGTGGCTGAAAGCGGTTGTAACAATCCGGCGCCGGGCACCAAAAAACCCTTCCATTAGCTAAAAATGGAAGGGTTTTTGTTGGGGCCTCCAAACAGAATCGAACTGTTGACCTTCTCATTACGAGTGAGACGCTCTACCAACTGAGCTATGGAGGCCTGCGCTAGCCGGACTCCGATTGGAGTGAGCAGCTGAACACAAGAAACCACTCTAATATGCGCGGGGCTGATGTACAAAATCCACCCCAGCAAGCCAATGAGCCAGGCTCATCTGCAATGCCTAGCAGGTGGTGCCTGCTGCCGGAACTAATCCGTCCACAAAGTAGTCGTCCACGGTTTGGGTCAAGCATTCATTGGCCCGGCCGTACGCAGTGTGGCCTTCGCCGTTCCATGTCACCAGGACTGCGGAATCAAGCTGCTTGGCCATGGCCTGCGCCCATTCGTAAGGCGTGGCCGGGTCCCCGGTGGTGCCCACCACCAGGATGGGTCCGGCGCCGGCAGCGGAGATGGCGGCGGGCTTGCCGGTGGCAGGGAATGGCCAAAACTTGCAGGACAAGCCGGAGTATCCCAGTATCTTTCCGAAGGTGGGGGAGGCCTGATCCAACTTGGCTGCTTCTTCGCGCATGTGGGTGAGATCGGAATTCATGGGGTAGTCAAGGCAGTTGACGGCAGTAAAAGCAGCCGGTGTGTCGGTGTTGTATTTCCCGTCGGAGTCACGGTCTGCGGAGAAGTCAGCCAATGTCAACATCCCGGAGGCATCGCCGGCAAAGGCCTGCTTCAACGCACCGGCGAGGGGAGCCCACAAATCGGTGGAGTACATGGCGAAGGCGATGGCTCCGGTGAACTCAGTACCCGTCACCACCCTGCCTTCCGAGGTTTGCTGCGGGGTTTGGGTATAGACGGACTGCAATGCACGGATCTGCGCCACAGCATCGTCAACGGTTCCAGAAACAGGGCACTCGCTGGTGCCCAGGCAGTTCTTCGCCCACGCTCGAAGTGCGTTTTCAAAGCCCACGGCCTGGCCCAGGGAGACCTGGTCAATATCAAGAGAGGGGTCCAGGGCGCCGTCAAGGGAGAACTTGCCCACCCGTTGTGGGAACAGGCCGGCATAGGTGGCGCCCAGCTTGGTGCCGTAGGAGAAACCCATGTAGTTGAGCTGTTTGTCGCCCAGTACGGCACGCAAAACATCCATGTCGCGGGCAGAGCTGACGGTGTCCATGTGGCCCAGGACGGGGCCAGAGTTCTTCTCACACAGTTTTGTTTGGCTCTTCGCTTCAGCTTCGGCGGCGGCCATTCCGGCGTCGGTGGACATGTCAAAGTCCACCTGGCGTGCCGCATCCATTTGCGCAGCGTCAAGGCACTGGACGCCTTCCGAGCGCTGCACGCCGCGCGGGTCGAAACCCACCACGTCGTAGGCGCCGCGCAGCTTCTTGGAGAAGTAGCTCTTCCCCCCGTCCTTGACCATGTTCACGCCGGAAGCGCCGGGTCCTCCGGGGTTGACCAGCATGGCACCCAGGCGCTTGCCGGTGGCCGGTAGACGAATGGCAGAGAGCTTGATGGTGGCTTGTTGTGGCTTCTCGTACGTCAGCGGCACGTTCACCTCGGCGCATTGGAAGCCGCCGTTACACGAACTCCACGTCACGGCTTGGGTGTAAAAGTCCATCAAATCCGCGGGCACGTCTCCGATAGTGTCTGCTTCGGCAGAGGTCATGACCGGCGTGTCCGGCGCCAGCACGGAACACGAGCCCAAAGCCAGCGCGGCGATGCCCGTAGTTGTGGCGAGGAGCAGGCGGCGGAGGGTGCGCCGTCGTGGTTTTCCGGCAGGCATAAAAGTCCTTTGGTGATTAGAGCAGGCTGACTGCCATGGCCTCAAGGGCCAGCAGGGGGGCAACGTTGGTGGTGGTGAGGCGGCGGCGCACGGAGTTGATGGCGTCCATGCGAACCAGTGTGGTTTCGGGGCGGGAACGGGCGGCAAAGTCCTGTAATTGCGCCCGCAGCGGGTCGTTGACAAGCTCCAGCGCGGCATGTTCGGCACTGGTTCCTGCCCGGGCGTCCAGCTGCAGGACCAGCACATCCCGGTAGAAGGAAAGTAAATCGGTCAGGGCCCTGTCCAGTTGGTCCGTGACGGACCGCTTGGCACGACGCTTCTGGTCCTCCTCCAGCGCGCGGACCTGGGCACGCATGGGCGGCGGGAGCGTCCCTGTCTCGGGTGCACCGAGGGAACGCAGCAGCGACACCTTTTCGACGGCGTCGCGCTCTTCATTGGAGGAGGACGCCTCCGCCTGGGCCAACTCCAGCAGGGAGGCAGCAGACTGGACGGCTGTGGAGATGTCGCGCAGCTTCAGCGGCAGGTTCACGGTTGCATCGCGCCGCTCACGGGCGCCGGGGTCGGTGGCCAGGCGGCGGGCAATGCCAATGTGGCTTTGCGCGGCGCGTGCGGCAGTCAACGCCAGTTCCGGTTCGATGCCGTCGCGGCGGACCAGCAGGGCCGCAACATCCGCCACCGGAGGCAGCCGCAGCGTCAGTGTCCGGCAGCGTGAACGGATGGTGACCAGGACGTCCGCCGGGCTGGGCGCGCACAGGATCCAAATGGTGCGCGGCGGCGGCTCTTCAATGGCCTTGAGCAGCACATTGGTGGTGCGCTCGGCCATGCGGTCCGCGTCGCCGACGATCATGACCCGCCAACGGGACGACGACGGGCTGTCGTGGGCCTTGCGCACCAGAGCGCGGGATTCATCGATCGTGATGGTGGTTTTTTCCGTGGCGATGTACGTGACGTCGGCGTTGGTTCCCGCCAGCGTGGTGTGACAGGCCTTGCAGACACCACATCCGCGGGCCGCCAGTTCCGGGCGCTCACACACCAGGGCCGCGGCGAAAGCCAGCGCTGCGTTGGAACGGCCGGAGCCCGGTGGTCCTGTCAGCAGCCAGGCATGCGTGGGCGAGCTGGACTGTGCGGCGCGGCGCAGCTGGGCCACCACGGAATCCTGGCCCTGCAGGTCAACCCAGACGCTCATGCGCGCTCCGCGACAAGGGCCATGACATGGTGTTCGATGACGAGGGCCAGTTCGGCAACGGAGTCGCCAGCCGGAAGCACCAGGTAGCGGTCGGGGTGGGCTGCGGCCAGTTCGAGGAACGCTGCACGAATGGTGGAGTGGAAGGCGTCGGGCTCCGATTCCATTCGATCCTCGGCGCTATCGCCTGCCGTGCGGCGCTGGCGGCCGGATACCGGGGAAACGTCAAGCAAAACAGTCAAGTCCGGCCATAGGCTGTTCGTAGCCCAATCGTTGAGCTGGAAGATGGCGTCATTTCCGAGGCCGCGGCCGGCGCCCTGGTAGGCGATGGAGGAATCGGCGTAGCGGTCGCTGAGCACAATCTCTCCCCGGGCCATGGCCGGGACAATCACTTGGGTGGCATGAGCGGCACGGGCGGCGGCAAAGATCAGTGCCTCCGTCTTGGCGTCAATCTCACCCTGCCCATGGTCAAGGACCAGGGAACGCAGTTTTTCACCGACGGGAGTGCCGCCCGGTTCACGGGTGCGCACCACTGTTCGTCCGGCGTCGGACAGGGCTCGGGCAAGCAGCGCGGCCTGGGTGGATTTTCCCGCACCGTCGCCACCTTCAAAAGCGATGAACAAGCCCGGCGACGGGGCAGAAGTAGGAGTCACCCGACCAGCCTACCGGCCCAAGCTGGCAGGAGCATTGGCGCTGTGGACAACTGACCATTTGGACAAGTTCTCCACAACGGCGCGGTTATCCACAATATTGAGGCTAGAAGTCATATTGCAGCGCTCGCCCGCGGTGTGCGGTCTACTGTGGGACGTATGACGTATCAGCCTGCCAGCCACCCGGAAGAACTCAGCGCCGACACCGTGGTGGTGGCAGCAGGGCGGCCGCCGCGCGGCCACGATTCCCCCGTGAACCCGCCCATTGTGCTCTCCTCCACGTATGTGGGCACAGGCACCGTAGTGGATGGGGACAGAGCCTACGGCCGCTACTCGAACCCCACGTGGGATCCGCTGGAAGACGCCCTGGGCCAGCTTGAAGGCGCCGCGCTGCCAGCCCTCATCTTCAGTTCGGGGTTGGCTGCCGCCTCCGCCGCGCTGTCCCTGATTCCCGTCGGCGGTGTGCTCGTCATGCCCACCCACTCCTACCAGGGAGCACTCGTCATGGCGCAGGAACAAGCTGCCAAGGGGCTGTTCACGCTGCGCACTGTGGACATTGCCAACAACGACGAGGTCATCACAGCGCTCACCGGCGCCGGCGGCAAGGCTGCGGACATGTTGTGGCTGGAGAGCCCCACCAACCCCATGCTTGAGGTGGCCGACATCCACGCGCTCTGCCGCTCGGCCCAGGCCGTGGGCGCCCTCATCGTCACCGACAACACGTTCTCCACGCCACTGGTGCAAAAGCCGCTGGAACTGGGCGCGGACATTGTGCTGCACTCCGTGACCAAATACTTGGCCGGGCACTCCGACGTCATCCTGGGAGCCCTGGCCACGTCCAATCCCACACTGCGCGAAGCCCTGCTGCACCACCGCTCCATCCATGGCGCCATCGCCGGACCGTTCGAGGCGTGGCTGGCTCTTCGCGGACTGCGCACCCTGGCATTGCGGGTTGAGCGCTCGCAGGCCAGTGCTTCGGTGTTGGCCCAGCGTCTTGACCTGCACGACGGCGTGGAACGGGTTTTGTTCCCCGGCCTGCCTTCGGATCCCGGTCATGTCAGGGCCAAGGCGCAGATGAAAGGGTTCGGTTCCATCCTGTGTATAGAGGTTGCAGGCGGCGAAGAGGCAGCCAATGCGGTGGTGGAGGCGCTGCGCGTGTGGACCCCCGCCACGTCCCTTGGCGGGGTGGAATCGCTTATTGAGCGTCGTCGCCGCCACGCGAACGAACCTGAGAGCGTCCCGGCCAATCTGCTGCGCCTGAGCGTGGGCATTGAAAACGTCGAGGATCTTTGGAACGACCTGGAGCGGGCTTTTGCGCAGGCAGCCGCACGCGGATGGAACCGCGGGTAGAACGCCGAGTTGAGCCAGCCCTGCACTTTCCCAGCAAACCCGACCTGTCTTTCGCTGTGGCTGCCTGTAAGCTTGAATCGTGATTGGATTCGTAAACTTTGTGGAATTTCTCATTCTGGTGGCCTTGGGCCTGCTGGCCTTGGGCATTCAAGGCTGGGCTTTGAGCGATTGCGTACGCACTAATGCGGCAGATTTTGAACGGGTCGGCAAACGGACCAAAACGTTCTGGACGGCCGTGCTGGCCGGTTCAGTGTTCTTCGGCTTCCTCTACGTCATTGTGCCGGTGACTACTCTTACGGTTCCCCCGCTGGGGATGGGCATGATTTTCTGCCTCGCCGGCGTGACCGCAGCCGGTGTGTACCTGGCTGACGTCCGGCCCGTGCTGGCTGAAGTTCGTGGCCGCGGCCGCGGCCAGCAAAACCGCGGCTCCTCCTGGTAGGAACGCGCCTGGTAGGGCCGCCAGATATGACTGCCCAGCTTCCTTAGCTGGCGGCCAGTGCAGCCTCGGGCATGAGGGCTGTTGCCGGAACCGGGGCCACAGCCGCCCAATCTACGGTCAGCTCACCCAAGCGCCACCGTGACGGTGAACGCACCACCGGCCAACCGGCGTCGTACATCCTTTGACACATGCTCAGCCACCGCTGACGGTTGCCAAAGGGAGCCAACGGGGCTCCGGCCAGCCAATACTTGTCCAAGGCCTGCAGGAAGTCATGGATTTTCTCCCCCGGCATGTTGTGGTGGATGAGCGCCTTGGGCAGCCGCTCGGCAATGTCCGACGGCAGGGTGAAACCGCCAAAGCGGAGCGAAATAGTCAGTGACATGGGGCCGGTGCCATCCAACGCCACCCACGTGCTGCGGCGGCCGATCTCGTCACAAGTCCCGTCAACGAAGATGCCATGAGGTGCCAGACGGGAACAGACGGTGAGCCAGATCAGCTGGACGTCGGCTTCATCGTACTGACGCAGCACATTGAAGGCACGCACCATGCTGGGCCTGCCGGGTACCGGGATTTCAAAGCCACCCACGCAAAAATCGAGCCCTTCGTGCTCCAGCGGCTTGGCGATGCGTACACGTTCGGGCTCAATTTCAATGCCCGTGACATGGGCGCTGGGGCAGACGGCGTGGATTCTCGAATACAGTTCGACGGCCGTGGTGGGTGCGCCGCCGTAGCCTAAGTCAATGACCAGCGGATGGTCCTCACCGCGCAGCCGCCATGCCTGCGGGCCGGCCAGCCAGCGGTCCACCCGACGCAGCCGGTTCGGGTTCGTGGTGCCGCGGGTGGCGTTGCCAAAGGGCTTGCCACGGCGCCGTGCCGCACGCTTTGAGGGGTCGGTGGAGGCGTCCTTGACCCTCTGTGCGCGTTGAACCACCTGAAAACTATATTTGCCGCACATGGGTGAAACCGCTGTTTTTGGTGCTGGGCAGCTATGGAACGTGACACATTTTGCGGGTACGGCATCCGGCTACGTGCTCACATGTGCCGCATCCACGGCTGATTTCTGCCGGGCGTAGCAATTCCAGTCAGCTGGTTCCGGCCGGTAGGATGGCCTCATGACTTATACGCTGATTTTGCTCCGGCATGGCCACAGTGAGTGGAATGCCAAGAACCTTTTCACTGGCTGGGTGGACGTTGACCTCAACGACCAGGGCCGCACCGAGGCTGTCCGCGGCGGTGAGCTGCTGGTGGAGAACAACCTCCTGCCGGACGTAGTCCACACCTCGCGCCTGAAGCGTGCCATCAACACGGCCAACATGACGCTGGAGAAAGCCGACCGTGGCTGGATCGACGTCAAGCGCAGCTGGCGCCTGAACGAACGCCACTACGGGGCACTGCAGGGCAAGGACAAGGTCCAGACGCTCGCCGAATTCGGTGAGGCGCAGTTCATGGAGTGGCGTCGCAGCTACGACACCGCCCCGCCGCCCTTGTCGGATGACAGCGAATTCTCGCAGATCAACGACCCCCGCTACGCGGACCTTGGCGATGACATGCCGCGCTCGGAATGCCTCAAGGACGTCCTGGAACGCCTGCTGCCGTACTGGGAATCGGAAATCAAGGTTGACCTCAAGGCTGGAAAGACTGTTCTTGTCACGGCCCACGGCAACTCGCTGCGCGCCATGGTCAAGCACCTGGACGGCATCTCCGACGACGCCATCTCGGCCCTGAATATCCCCACCGGCATCCCGCTGCTGTACGAACTGGATGATAACTTCGCCCCCATCAACCCCGGTGGCCGGTACTTGGACCCGGAGGCAGCAGAGACCGCCATCCTCGCTGTGGCAAACCAGGGCAAGAAGTAACACGACGTTAAAGCACGACGGCGGGACGGAACCTTTCACTGGTAAAGGTTCCGTCCCGCTTTCGCGTTGGCCGCCCGTCGTTCCCCGGCGGAGCTAGCCGGCCAGGAAGTCCTCGGGCTGCCACTCTCCCGTGACGAGGTAGGAGACCTTGCGTGCCACTGACACGCCATGGTCGCCAAAGCGCTCAAAGTAGCGGCTGGCCAGCGTGACGTCCACAGTGGTGGCCGGAGTTTCCTGCCAGTCAGGGGACGCGATGGTTGAGAACACGGTCTTGTGGAGCCTGCTGATGCGGGCCTTGGCGGCGGCGATGTCCGCCACGAGTTCAAGGTCGCGGGTGTCCAGCAGCTCAGTGACTTTCTCCGCGATCAAAATGTCCAGGCTGGCCAGCTCGGCAAACGTCGCTGTCAGTGGCGCCGGGATCACCATATTGGGGAAACGCAGTCGGGTTAGTTGGCCGATGTGCCGGGCCAGGTCGCCCATCCGCTCGAGCGAGGCGCTCATCCGCAGCGAACCAACGATCATGCGCAGGTCGCTGGCCACCGGCCCCTGCAACGCCAAGACGTCGATGGCCCGTTCGTCCAAGTCGTTTTGCAGGAAGTCGATGCGGGCGTCGGCAGCGATGACTTCCTGGGCGGCTTGCAGGTCTGCTGCGGCAAAGGCTGTTGTTGCCTTCGTGATGGCCTCGCACACCAGTGCGGAGATCTCGATGAGCCCCTCACCGATTTGGTGGAGCTCGGCCTGGAAAACTTTACGCACGCGTGTGTCCTTTCATGGGCAGGGCGGTGGGGCCCTCGTTGCCCCTAGCCTGCCAGCTGAACGTGAACGTGGCGGCACGGCAAGGTGAACGTTTGCTGAACGAGTGGGGACGGCAGGTGGTTTTGGCGTAATTGCCGCCGCCACCGCATAGGCTTGAGCCGTGGATCCCTTGGTGGTTGGACTGGTGGCAGGGCTCATTGGCCTGTCCTTGGGCGTGTTTGGCATGTTCGCGTTCAGTCTCAGCGAGCGCACCCGCCAGCTTTCGCTGGACATCGGCGAACCCGCCCTTCCCGACGGTTCCGCCGAAGTCCTCTCCGTGGTGGGCAAGGCCTACATTGTCATTGATACGGTCGACGGCGTGGTGCGCGCCAGTGCCGGTGCCTACGCCTTTGGTCTGGTACGAGGGCACACGGTGGTCCATCAGGAACTGCTGGAACTGGCTCACCGGGTGCGCCGTGACGGGGTCATTGAAGAACGCGATTTGACCCTGCCGCGGGTGTTGCCGGCAGCGGCCGTGGACCCGGTCTCGGGGGAGCCCACCGCTGTGGAGCTGCCAAGGACCCAGGGGGCGCCAGGGCAGGGCACGCTCGTGATCCAGGTTCGGGTGGCGCCATTGGGGGAGGAGTACATTCTTCTGCTGGCCGATGACCGCACCGAGATTGCCCGCACCGAAGCCGTGCGCAACGACTTTGTGGCGAATGTGTCGCACGAGCTCAAAACTCCCGTCGGTGCCCTTTCACTACTGGCCGAAGCTATTGAGTCCGCACCGGAGGACCAGGCCACCGTCCGCCGCTTTGCCTCGCGCATGATGACTGAATCGGCACGCTTGGCGGCGCTGGTTCAGGACATCATTGAACTGTCCCGGCTGCAGGGCAAGGATGTGGCCCGTGTCGGCACCGCCGTGGACATGAACTCCGTCATTGCCGAGGCGGTGGACAGGACTCGGCTCCCGGCGCAGGGCAAGAACATCACGCTGGTCGTCGGGCCGTCCCAGCCTGCCGCCGTCCATGGCGACCACGCCCAGCTGGTGACCGCCTTGCGCAACCTGATCGACAACGCCGTGCGGTATTCCCCCGAGAACACGCAGGTGGGCATCGGGCTGTCGGTGGGGGCCGGCGTCGTCTCCGTCAGCATCTCCGACCAGGGCGACGGGCTCACCCCGGCCGAGCAGGACAGGGTCTTCGAACGTTTCTACCGTGTGGATGCCGCCCGCTCCCGGCACACCGGCGGCACCGGGTTGGGCCTGAGCATCGTCAAACACATCGTGAGCAATCACGGCGGTGAGGTGACCCTTTGGTCCGCCCCGAAAATGGGGTCGACCTTCACGGTTCGCCTTCCCCAGCTTTCACTTCCAACGTCCGACGGCGGCACGCACCACAGCGCCGACCGGCACCCCGGCTTGATCTAAAGGAGCGCAACGAGCGTGAGTAGAATTTTGATAGTTGAAGATGAAGAGTCCATCAGTGACCCGTTGTCATTCCTGCTGGGCAAGGAAGGGTACGAGGTCCGTGTCGCGGACAACGGGCTGGACGCGCTGTTGGAATTTGAGCGCAGCGGTGCCGATTTGGTGCTCCTTGACCTGCAGCTGCCGGGCATGAGCGGCACGGAAGTGTGCCGGCACCTGCGCCAACGCTCCAATGTGCCTGTCATCATGCTCACCGCCAAGGATTCTGAAATCGACAAGGTGGTGGGGCTGGAACTCGGTGCTGATGACTATGTGACAAAGCCCTATTCCTCGCGCGAATTGATTGCACGGATCAGGGCTGTGCTGCGGCGCCAGGCGGAGCCGGAGGAACTGCTGCATTCCACCGTGCAGGCCGGACCTGTGCGCATGGACGTTGAGCGCCATGTTGTCAGTGTCCACGGGGAAGCAGTGGGCTTTCCGCTGAAGGAATTTGAACTGCTGGAAATGCTGCTGCGCAATGCCGGAAAGGTACTGACCCGTGGGCAGTTGATTGACCGGGTCTGGGGTTCGGACTATGTGGGGGACACGAAAACCCTGGACGTCCACATGAAGCGGCTGCGCAGCAAGATTGAGCCTGATCCCGCAGCGCCCAAATACCTCCTCACCGTGCGAGGTCTTGGCTACAAGTTCGAACCCTAAGCCTTTTGGACAGTTATGGACACGATCATGGATAAAAGACGTCATATGCTCAAATAAGTGAGTTTTTGGTTGCTCCTGTGTGGCACTCGTCATATGCTGTGACGGATAACATAACGGGTGGCCCGTGCGGCTGCACTGAGATTTGAGGGACTTCATCCATGACAGCGCATTCCTTTAGGGGTTCTGGGAGATCCCGCGGGCTCAAGGCGACGGCCATCATGGCCACGGCAGCATTGGGCATGATGGCCATTTCGAGCCCGGCACTGGCCATCGATTCCACCACGACGGTGGAAACCGTGGCCCAGTCGGCCATGGCTGGCGACAAAGTGATCTTCCCCGGCAATGACGGCCAAAGTCACAC
>NZ_JAUNVV010000105.1 GCF_030540645.1 Arthrobacter sp. | reverse complement strand
GGGAGTTCCTCTCTTCGCGACGCCGCGTTGCAGAATTGGATCGCATCCAGCCAACTCATCTCCGTTGCTGGGAGCCGTTCTCCGAGAGCTTCAGTTTCTGTGGAACCCGCATATTGGGCCTCCGCGATAGGAACGGCACAAATCTCGAACAGTTCAATTTCCGCTGTCCTCCGACTCTGTCGACGTGCGTCGTGCAACTCGACACGGCCAGCCGGTAGAAGCTGCAGGTCAAAAATGGTCACCTGACTATTCTGCCATTTGGACCCATTGTGCACACCCCACTACGCAAGCCGGCGGCAGCTTCACCCCTTGTTGGAAGTCCGACTCCCGGTGGCAGAATCTTGGGTTGGACTATGGTGATTCTTCGTTTTCCTGGCCAGCCCTTGCGTCGGCACTTGCGCTGTCGTGTTCCTCACGCAAAATTGAATAGAGCAGAGAGTCCCTGCGGGCTCCTCGCACTAATCTGTGAGAACGAAGCCGTCCCTCTAGAGTGAATCCAGCTTTTTCCAGAACTCGAATTGAACCAATATTGCCAGGGTGACAGGTGGCACTGATTCGCTCCAGTTTGAGCGTATCAAAACCAAATTTCAGTAGCTGACTCGTTGCTTCAGTGGCGTAGCCATTTCCCCAATAAGAGCGGTGGAAGCTGTATCCAAGCTCTCCGTTGCGGTCGTCGGGGTCGGTGATCCAAATGGCCACCGAGCCAATGACCTTTCCCTCCAAAACGGCAGCAAATGAAAATGTCGATCGGCCTTCCTCCAAGTGCGCATGGGCTGCATCTGTAACGAAGGAAGTCGTCTGCTCCAAAGTATTCGGTCCCCAGGTTGACCAGCGAGTCACTTCAGGGTCTGCGGCGAACTCGTGCACAGCCGAGATGTCCCCCGCCGTGAAGTCTCGGAAACTCAATCTGGGGCCGCGTGGGTAGGACTCGGAAAGACTCATCGTTCACCTGTTCAGTCGACTACTTCGCCTCAATCCTAATGTCGTGATCGAATGCCATTCGTTAATGGTGCTTGCGCGCAAACCTTGGTCAAACACGTCCCGACGTTCTGCCTGTAATGAGACTGGTCCACAGCAGAAGCGACAGGACTATGCGAAAGGCCCCGTCCGGCGTCGAAATTTCGACGTCGGACGGGGCCTTTCGCATTGATAGGAGGGACAGGGTGGGCCCACAATCCCGAGGGGCCCCAAGGGGGTACGCGCCAGCGGACGCCCTTGGGGAGGGATTGGGGCTAGTGGTCCACGGCCTTCTCGGCTCCGACACCAGTGAGCGAGCGTACTTCCATCTCGGCCTGGATGCGCGGATCCTCGGTGCCCTTGTCCAGCACGGTGCCCAACCAGCCGAGGAAGAACGCCAGCGGGATGGAGATGATGCCGGGGTTGGCCAGCGGGAACCAGGAGAAGTCGGCGCCGGGGATCATGGACGTGGGTCCACCGGACACCATCGGGGAGAAGGTGATGAGCACAATGGCTGCCCCCAAACCGCCGTACATGCTCCACAGTGCGCCCTGTGTGGTGAACTTCTTCCAGAACAGCGAGAACACAATGGTCGGAAGGTTGGCCGAGGCGGCGATGGCGAACGCCAAGGCCACCAGGAACGCGATGTTCTGGCCGTTGGCCAAGATGCCGCCGCCGATGGCAACGACGCCGATGACGATCACCGTGCGACGGGCCACCTTGACTTCCATCTCCGGCTTGGGCTCACCCTTGACGATGACGTTGGAGTAGATGTCGTGGGCAAACGAGGCTGCCGCGGTAATGGTCAGCCCGGCCACCACAGCCAGGATCGTGGCGAACGCGACGGCGGAGATGAACCCCAGCAGAACCGGCCCGCCAATCACGAAGGCCAGCAGCGGGGCGGCTGCATTGACGCCGCCTGGGGCTGCGAGAATGGCGTCCTTGCCAATCAGGGCGCCGGCACCGTAGCCGAGGACGAGCGTGAAGATGTAGAAGCCGCCGATGAGCCAGATGGCCCAGACCACGGACTTGCGTGCTTCCTTGGCTGTCGGGACGGTGTAGAAGCGCATCAGCACGTGCGGCAGAGCCGCAGTACCAAGGACCAGGGCGAGGGCCAGGGACACGAAGTCCAACGGTGCCTTGCCGTACGCGGCACCCGGGTTCAGCAGCGCTTCTCCAGCTCCGCCTTCAAGGATGGACGTGTTCACTGCCGCGTCCATGAGAGTGGAGAGGTTGAAGCCGTGCATGGCCAGCACAATGATCGTCATGATCGCGGCGCCGATGATGAGCAGGAACGCCTTGATGATCTGCACCCAGGTGGTGCCCTTCATGCCACCGATTAATACGTAGACAATCATGAGCACGCCAACAACGGCGATGACGATGTTCTGCCCCACCTTGTTGGTGTTATCCAGGCCCAGGAGCAGAGAAACCAAGCCACCGGCGCCAGCCATCTGGGCCAGCAGGTAGAAGAAGCAGACCACGAGCGTGGTGGTAGCTGCGGCAATACGCACGGGGCGCTGCTTCAGGCGGAAGGACAACACGTCCGCCATCGTGAACTTGCCTGTGTTGCGCAGCAATTCGGCAACGAGCAGCAGGGCCACAAGCCAGGCCACCAGGAAGCCGATGGAGTACAGGAAGCCGTCATAACCATTGACGGCGATGGCGCCGGTGATGCCCAGGAACGATGCGGCGGACAGGTAGTCGCCGGCGATGGCCGTTCCGTTCTGACCGCCAGAGAAGGAGCGGCCTGCCGCATAGTAGTCGGCGGCGGTATTATTGTTGCGGCTCGCGCGGAACACCACAATCATGGTGACGGCAACGAACGCCAGGAAGATCGCGATGTTGATCCACGAGTTTTCCTTGGTCTGTTCACCCAGCGACTTCGCGAGGGGTGCAACGGTGAGGACGGCAGCGGATAGGCTCACGGTTTAAACCTCTTCCTTGGTCTTGTTTGCTGCATCGATCTGCTTCTCCAGGCGTTCGCGAATCACGGCTGCCTGGGGATCGAGCTTGCGGTTGGCGTAGGTGACATACCAGGTGGTGATGCCAAAAGTGGTGACAAATTGCAACAGGCCCAGGATGAGGCCAATGTTGAAGTTGCCCCAGACCTTGATGGACATGAAGTCGTGTGCGTAGGCCGCCAAGAGAACGTAGGCGAAGTACCAAACGAGAAAGCCGATGGCTACGGGAAAGACGAAGTTCCGGTGTGACTTGCGAAGCTTCTGAAACTCTTCCGAGTTTTGTTCGGCAACAAAATCGACGGGACCCGCTGCGCTTGCGTGGGTTGAATTACCCATCATTCCTCCTTGAGAGATGTGATCTCTTTCACTATGAAGTGTTGTGAGTCACGTATTCGACCGATTCAGGAGGTGCCGCGGTGAACGGCATGGCTGCTGCGCCGAATGACCCCCTCCCCGGCTATTCTTGACAGCATGCCCCCCTCAGTGCCGAGCGATTCCACACTCCTGTTGATCACAGCAGTCGCCGTTGTTATCGGCGCCATCGCCATTGTGGCCGCCGTCGGATTCCGGCTCTCACGCTCCTACCGGGAGCTGGGAACCGAAGCCGAGCACGCAACGTTTGCAGCCCTCCACTCAGCCGCTGCAGCAGGCCGCCAACTGCGCAATGGGTTGGAACCGGCCGGGGCGCTCAAAGCGAGCAAACAGCTCCGATCCCTGCTCAATTGCGCGGCGTTCGCCATGACCGATGACTCCCGTCTCCTGGCCTGGGACGGCTCAGGCACCGCGGCCAAGCAACCTGAATCCGCCGTCGTCATGGGCCTTGTGGCGAAGGCGCTCAGCACTGGACGCACCCAAGTGGCCACGCTTGAGCCGGCGCTACGCTCATCACTGGGCCTGCCTCCGGACGGCGAGCTGAAGGCTGCCGTCATTTGCCCGCTGAAGGTGGATTCACGGGCAGTGGGGTGCGTTGTCATTTTGTCGAAGGCGCCCACCGCCGGACTGGTTCGTGCCACCAACGAAGTAGCGGCGTGGGTGTCGGCGCAGTTGGAACTGGCCGAGCTGAGCTCCTCACGCACACTGCTGGCGGAGGCCGAAGTGCGTGCCCTACGAGCCCAAATCAGTCCACATTTCATCTATAACTCACTCAACGCGATTGCCTCCTTCATCAACACCGACCCCCAGCGGGCCAGGGATCTGGTGGTGGAGTTCGCCGACTTCACCCGATATTCCTTCCGCCGCCACGGGGACTTCACCACCCTCGCCGAGGAATTGCGCTGCATTGACCGCTACCTGCTGCTGGAAAGTGCGCGCTTTGGCGACCGACTCCAAATCAGCTTGCAGATTGCCCCCGAGGTCCTGAGCACCGTCATCCCGTTCCTGAGCCTGCAGCCGCTGGTGGAAAACGCCGTCAGGCACGGCATTGAGGCGAAAGTGGGCAGCGGCCTCGTCCAAATTTCCGCCAGGGATCTTGGCGCGCATACCGAGGTCACCATCGAGGACGACGGCGTGGGCATGGATCCGGAGCAACTGCGGCAGGTTTTGGCGGGGCGGCAGGACGGGACGCACGTTGGTCTGCGCAACGTCGATGCCCGTCTGCGCCAGGTCTACGGCGACGACCATGGGCTGACCATTGATACCGGAGTAGGGCACGGGATGCTGATCACCATGACAGTGCCGAAAAACCAGCCCGGCCACGACGCCTAGCACCCACCAGTTAGCGCCTCCCACCCTCCCCATGCCTCGCTTCTCCCCACTCGCTCCCACCACTCGCAAGCTCGCGGCAGGCCCCTCGCGGGCGTGGGCCCCCGGCCGGGCCCCTCGGCCGTTAGGCTTAGCCCATGATCAACGTCCTTGTCGCCGATGATGAGTTGCCTGCCGTGGAAGAACTTGCCTTCCTACTGGGCCGCGACACGCGCATCGGCACCATCCACCGCGCCATGAGCGGCGCCCAAGCCCTTGAGCTGCTGGCCGTACACACCGTTGAAGCAGTTTTCCTTGACATCCACATGCCCGGCTTGTCCGGTCTGGAATTAGCAGCAGTCATCGGCCAGGCTGCCAATCCGCCCGTGGTGGTTTTCGTCACGGCCGACGACGACCGCGCTCTGGAGGCGTTCGAACTGGCAGCCGTGGATTACCTGCTCAAACCGTTGCGCACTGAACGGCTCACCCGCACAGTGGACAGGATAGTAGAGCTGGTGACACACCCTGTCCCAGTCGAAGAAGTTGAAATGATCACCGTTGACCAAGGCGGCGTCAGCCGGATCATCCGCCTCGACGAGGTGAAGTTTGTGCAGGCCCAGGGCGACTACGCCAGGCTTCACACGGCTGAAGCAAGCTACCTGATTCGCATCCCCCTGGCTGAGCTGGAACAGCGCTGGGCCGATTCAGGCTTCCTGCGCATCCACCGTTCCTACCTCGTCTGCATGCACTTTGTCACGGCGTTGAAACTCAGCGCTGCCAAACCCACAGTGTCAGTAGGCAAGGCCGTGCTCCCTGTCAGCCGACGCCACGTCCCAGTGCTGCGCGAACATTTGCAGGCCACCCGGGTGCGTCCAAGCTCATGATGACCGGACACACCCCATGAACATTGGATCCAGATGAATATTGGACCGAGCCGCCCGCCGGCTGAAGGCCGCGTCAGGGTTGCGGCACCGCGAGCCCAAGCCAGACACATTCCATACCGCACCAGCGTGTCCCAGGAAGTTGCAGAGCAATCCGTCGTTGGCGAAGTAATGGTCCGCTCCCTGATCCGTTCACAGCTGCGCCTTGCTTTGGTAGTGACGGCAGGTTTTATTGCCGCATTGCTGCTCTGCTGGGCACTTGTGCACTTGGTTCCCACATTCGCTGACTGGAGGATTCTGGGCGTCCCCGCGCCGTGGTTGCTGCTGGGCGTGGGCGTCTACCCCGTCATTGGAGCTTGCGCGTGGCTGTATGTGCGCGCAGCGACGAAGAATGAGAATCAGTACCGCGATCTGGTGGATGAGTAGTGAACCCGGGAATCGGCTATACGGCGTTGATCCTGGTTTCAGCGATCACCACCATCATCGGCTTTTACGGACTGCGGGTCTCACGCACCACAAGCGACTTTTACGTGGCCTCCCGCACCGTAAAACCCTGGTGGAATGCCTCTGCTATTGGCGGTGAGTACCTCTCCGCAGCAAGTTTTTTGGGTATCGCCGGACTCATCGCCATGTCGGGTCTCGACGCCCTCTGGTTCCCCATCGGCTACACGGCCGGCTACCTCATGCTGCTGTTCTTCGTCGCCGCCCCCCTGCGCCGATCGGGCGCCTACACCATCCCCGACTTTGCCGAGGCTAGGCTCGAATCCACCACGGCCCGCTACGTCACCAGCGTGCTGGTGGTGGTGGTTGGCTGGTTCTACATTGTGCCGCAGCTACACGGTGCCGCATTGACCATCCGCACCACCACGGGGCTGCCATCATGGGTGGGGGCCGGTTCCGTCGTCGTGGTGGTCTGCCTGACAGTGGTGACCGGGGGCATGCGCTCCATCACGTTCGTGCAGGCATTCCAGTACTGGCTCAAGCTGACGGCTCTGGCCGTGCCCGCCATCTTCATCCTGCTCATGCTCTCCGGCACCACCGGTACCGGTGGTGCCGCCATTCCGGCTGGCACCGAGTTGTTTCCCCCTTCAATGCCGCTGTCCGGGGATTCCACCTACAGCACCCTGTCACTCATGGTGGCCCTGCTTTTTGGAACGTTGGGCTTGCCGCACGTTTTGGTGCGTTTCTATACCAACCCCGACGGCGCGGCCGCCCGCCGCACGACCCTGATCGTTTTGGGGCTGCTCGCCATCTTCTACCTTTTCCCCACCATCTACGGCGTGTTGGGCAGGGTATTTCTGCCCGGCCTGGCCGCCAACGGCTACCCGGACGCCACCGTATTGCTGCTGCCTGGAACGCTGATTGGCGGGCTGGGCGGGGAGATCCTCTCAGCCTTGGTAGTCGCGGGCGCCTTCGCGGCCTTCCTGTCCACAACGTCAGGGCTTGTGGTTTCACTGGCAGGTGTCATCAGCCAGGACGTGCTGGGTGGAAGCGTGCGCGGGTTCAGAATCGCGGCCGTCTTCGCCGCCGTCGTTCCTTTCGGCGTGGCCATGGTGACGGATTCACTGGCGCTGGCCGGCAGTGTGGGCCTCGTCTTTGCCTTCACGGCCTCCACCATCTGCCCCCTCCTGCTGTTGGGGATCTGGTGGCGTGGACTCACCGATGCCGGAGCCGTGGCCGGTATGTTGGCCGGTGGAATTCTGTGCGGGTCCGCCATCATGCTGGGCGCCCAAATGGGGGCCGATTCCGTGTGGCGCGATCTACTCACGCAGCCGGCAGCATGGACTGTTCCCGCAGCGTTCCTTGTCACGATCCTGGTGTCCAAGGCAACTGCACACCGGCGCAGCTCTTCAGTGTCACGCTTCATGACCAAGTTGCACGTACCGGAAAGGCCGTTAGTCGTGGAGAACCCGCGGACCCAACCCAACTGACGTTGTATTATCTGCTGGCTGTTTGTCCTGCTGGTGAGTAACTGCTGGCGAGTAGCCGTTGGTCAGCGGGGTGTCACCGAGTCGTTGGTCGCCATCAGTTCCACAACACTGTCCAGGAATGCGTCCACTTGGCTTTCTTCGTAGCCGTCGGCACCCTTTTCACGAGCAAACACCGCCCGGCGCACTACGTCGACGCTCAGTTCACCGTTGTCTTCGATGTAGGTCAGCAGTTCGCGGCACAGCACGTCAACGTCGTTGATGTTGTAGCTTGCGGCGTTCCTCCTTGTGGGACGGCGGAAGCGGTCCCCGTCGGGCCGGTGCAGACGGGCACGCAGCACGGTGGCTGACTTGCCGATCATCATCATCCACGCCTTTTCACCCTTTGCCGCGATGAGCAGTTCCTTTTCACGAAGGACGAACTCGTCTTCGACCCGGTCCATGGCGGCGTCAACCGCTTGTGGGCTGTAGCCTCCACGTGCGGGGTCGAAGGCGGCCGTGCGCACGTCTCGGCTGGTGATGGCCGTCCCGAGCGTGTCGGTGTTCAGGAAATAGGCCCGGGCACGCTCCAAAAACACATCAACTTGCTTGACGTTGTAGCCAACATCCTTCGGGCCCACCAACGTGAATTTGGAGTTGCTCCGGGCTGTCTTTTCCGCTGTCACTGTCATTCCTTGAACTATTCTCTTGTGAAACGCAACAATGTGGGGCCGGCCCTGTGGGCTTGGGGCCGTGGGCTCGGCCCCTAGAACTGGCCCAATACGGTAAAGATGGCGTAAGCCACGGGAGCTGCAAACAGGATCGAATCCAGCCTGTCCATGACGCCGCCATGGCCGGGCAGGATATTGCTCATGTCCTTGACGCCCAGTTCACGCTTGATCATTGACTCGGCAAAGTCTCCACTGGTGCCGGCGCAGACCATGCCAACGGCCAGCACCAAACCGACCCACCACTGCTGGTCGAGTAGGAATACTGTGGCCGGAATGGCCACCAGGGTCGCTCCACCCAAGGAACCGGCGAAGCCTTCCCAGGATTTCTTGGGGCTGATCTTCGGGGCCATGGGGTGCTTTCCAAACAGCACGCCCACAAGGTAGCCGAACGTGTCGTTCGAAACCACCAGCAGCAGCATGATGATCACTTGTACGATGCCCGCGTTGATATCCCCCAGGTTCAGGGTCAGCTCAGTGGTGGGTCCGCTTTCGGCGCGCAGCATCAAGAACACGAAACTGAGTAGGAAGGGTATCCACAGCAGCGAGAAAACACCTGCGGAGATGCTCTTCAAAGCCCCGGGTGCAGAGTCCAGTGAGCGCCACAAGAGTGTTGCGCCTGCGCTGGCGGCCAGAGCGAAGAGCAGCCCCTCCGCACCAGCGAAATATGCCGAGGCCGGCATGGCCAGGGCGCCCATCATGACGGGGGTCAGTGGCGCCTTGATGCCCTTGCCGGCGATGGCCCGGGTGACTTCCCAAACACCAACGCAAGCAAATGCTGTTGCCAGGACAACAAACCCCACGGGGTAGAACAGGAGGGAACCCACCACAAGTGCCAGCAGAATGACGCCCACGGTGATGGCCGCAGGAAGATCGCGCCCGGCTTTGGGGGTCCGCGGCGGTTTCACCTTGGTGGCGGCCTCGGGCAGCACGCCGACGGGTCCATGGGACACAGGGATCACCGGAATGCCGGTTACCTGCACTGCGGACACCGGCAGCGGCGCAGCTTCCTCAACACTTTCGACCCCAGCCGGTGCAACTTCCGCCGCAGCTTCCCCTGCCACAGTGTCGGTGGGGGTAGCGGCGGAGGTGGGTTCGCCGTCGTGCTTATCCGTGGAAGGTGCCTCCTTCGAAGAGGCCTTTTTGGGCACGATGATGGGAATCATTCCCGTCATCTCCGCATGACGGCGGTCCTTCCGGGAAGAAAATTGGTAGTCAGTCGGCGTTGGCACCAACCCAGCCTCTGAATTTGGCGCGGCAGGCTCCCCAGCGGAACCTCCCGGCACACTCTTGGGGTCAGTCATTAGACCTCTAGAAGCTCGACTTCCTTGCGCTTCAGCAGCTCATCGATGTTCTCCGTATGGGCCTTGGTCAGCCCATCGAGTTCCTTTTCAGCACGGGCGCCCTCATCTTCACCGGCGTCGCCGTCCTTGACAAGCTTGTCCAGTTGTTCCTTGGCCTTGCGGCGGATGTTGCGCACCGAAATCTTGGCGTCTTCACCCTTGGTACGCACAATCTTGACGTACTCCTTGCGGCGTTCCTGGGTCAGCTCAGGCATCATGATGCGGATGATGTTGCCGTCGTTGGACGGGTTGGCACCCACTTCGGAGGAGCTCAGGGCCCGCTCGATATCATGCAGGGCCGTCTTGTCGAACGGTGTGATGAGCAGCGTTCGGGCTTCGGGGACGGCGAAGGAGGCAAGCTGCTGCAACGGAGTGGGTGAGCCGTAGTACTCAACCATGACCTTGTGGAACATGGCCGGGTTGGCGCGCCCGGTGCGAACCGCGGAGAATTCCTCTTTGGCAACCTCAACGGCCTTGTCCATCTTCTCTTCGGCCTCGAGCAAAGTATCTTCGATCACGCGTCTCTCCCTCAATAAGTGACTACACAACTTTTCCGCGGCATGTGCCCACGACAATTCTGAAACCATCCTACCGTGAGCGGCGCCGATGCCGGGGCCAGCCACACGTTCAAACAGCCGTTCGGCACGGCTAGGGGGTGACCAACGTTCCCAGTTCCTCGCCGAGGATGGCGCGGGCCACGTTGCCCTCACCTTCCATTCCGAAGACCAACATGGTGACGTTGTTGTCCTTGCACAGGCTGAACGCCGTTTGGTCCATGACGCGGATGTCGCGGGCCATGGCTTCGTCGTAGCTGAGGTGGTCCAATTTGACGGCGGTGGGGTCCTTCTTCGGATCTGCCGTGTAGACACCATCAACGCCATTCTTGGCCATGAGCACGATGTCGGCATGAACCTCCAACGCGCGTTGGGCTGCGACCGTGTCGGTGGAGAAGTAGGGCAGACCGGCACCGGCACCGAAGATGACCACACGGCTCTTTTCCAGGTGGCGGATGGCGCGGCGCGGAATGTACGCTTCGGCGACCTGTCCCATGGTGATGGCGCTCTGCACACGGGTGTCCACGCCGGCCTGTTCCAAGAAATCCTGCAGGGCCAGGCAGTTCATGACGGTGCCCAGCATGCCCATATAGTCTGCGCGCGAGCGGTCCATCCCCTCGGCCGAGAGTTCGGCTCCGCGGAAGAAGTTTCCGCCACCCACCACAATGGCGACCTCCACCGTGTCAACCGTGCTGGCGATCTGCTGTGCGATGCCGCGGATGGTGTCCGGGTCAACACCCAACTTGCCGTTGCCAAAGACTTCCCCTGAGAGCTTCAACAACACACGACGGCGTTTGCCGGCTTTGGCTGCCGGGGTGCTGGGCGCGGTCTGCGAACTATTCGTGGTCATGGTGCCTTCCGTGGGTGCCGGCGTTGGACTGCCGGTTTT
>NZ_JAUNVV010000009.1:28532-63222 GCF_030540645.1 Arthrobacter sp. | reverse complement strand
CTGAGGCCAAGACCGTTGGTACGGGCAAACGAACGCATCAGTTTGAACGCCTCCGACACTTCCATGCCGGTTCTTCCTGCCAGCACCCCCTTGGCCTGTTCAATCAGGACCCTGCTGTTGAGTGCGCTTTGGAGTTGTTCAGCCAGAACCGACTGCTCACGCACGGAGCGTTCCTGCAACAAGCCGATGGTGGCCACGTCTGCCAGGGCCTGCGCCAACGCTATATCTTCCGGTGATAGTGGAACAGCGGTTGCACAGAAGAGGTTCAGGGCGCCAATGATCTCTTCTCGCAACCTCAGCGGAACGGCATGCGAGTAGTTGAAGCCAGCATCGCACGCAGCTTGTGCGAATTTTGGCCACGCGACCAGGCTGGACCTAAGATCGATATTCACGATCGCTTCTCCGGTCTTGAAACTGTCCAGACACGGACCTTGATCATGCTGTAGTTCAAAGAGTTCAAGAGTCTCAGCTCGGTCATCCGAGGTGGCCATGATCGTCAGGGAACCACGCTGATCGGCGAGCATCAACCCGGCAGCGTCGACTTCCAACAACTCCACGCTTCGTACCGTGACATTGTGAAGAAAGTCGACAACGTCAAAGTCCTTGACGAGCGTGTCCGCCAACTCGACGAATACTTCACCCAAATGTTCAACCTGTGCCATGGCACTTTCCTTTCCAGCGACCATCTCTAACTACAATCATGGATGTGTGTTCAGACACCGTCAATCACCGGCCACTTCATTGCCAAGCTTGAGCCGTCGAGCCAGGACGTCGCGTGCGATGTCTAGGATCGGCCGATCCGAAGAGTACGCCCGCCCCTGCAGCATTAACAGAGCCTGCGCGAGGCTGACACCGTGCTGAGCCGAGAGCATGCCTGTAGCCTGATGCACTTCACTTCTGCTCATCACTCCACTGAGCAACGCGGGATGAATGTTGTCCGGACCAGCCTCGGCTTGCAGGTGGAGTAGAACGGACACAGCTGCATCGGCGAATGCGAGAGCCTCCACCAGTTCGCCGTTCCCGAGATCTCCCTCCGCATCGCGGTATAGATCTAGCACACCAATCCGTATCCCACCGACTTGCAGGGGAAAAGCGAATACGGCCTTGACACCAGCTTCCAATGCTCCTGCCGTGAAGCCTGGCCACCTCGAGTATCCAGTGCGCCCCAACTCGGGTTGCAGAACTGGGCGTCGGGACACTGAAGCATCGATGCACGGTCCCTCCCCAAGCGTGAACTGCAACTCCTCAAGGATCCCTGCAGGACCGTCAGTGGCGGCAAGGATCCCCAAGGGCCCTTTGCTGGTCATCGAGATCAGGCCCGCTCCAGTAATGGACAATGTTCCGGCACAAGCGCGCACCAACAAGCCGGGAAGTTCGCTATCCAGACCATTAGCGGCACCCGGTGTGAATAACCCGACCAGAATCTGATTTGCCCGTCCTGCCGACATTTCAAACCTTTCTGCTGGTCATTCTCTACCGATTGAGTGAAATTCAGCTACCCTCACGAGCCTAGCGTCAACGTCGAGGAACATGCATCATGCGGACGCAGAGTTCAGAACATATTTACCTGGATCGTGGACGCGTCTACAGTGAAGATATAGGCGCTCTCCCCAGCACCTCTGCCCCGGACCCGGCGGTTTCTACTTGCACACGAGAGGCAGGGCACTCCCGAGTGACCCTGTTTTACGTTGTTCCGCTCTGAAGGTGAACATCATGGCATTGTCTGAGCATGAGAAGAAGATTTTGGCTGAGCTCGGCATGGAACTCAGCGCAGAGGATCCTAGATTCGCGCGATTGCTGGTGTCAGGTTCCACCCACCGATGGCCGTCCCGGCGCACGGTTCTGGGGGTACTGATTGTTCTGGCAGGTCTTGGCCTGCTCTTGCTCAGTATCGCCGTGCAGGCCACTATTTTGGGCGTAGCAGGGTTCCTCATCATGGTCAGTGGAGGGTCCTACGCCTGGGATTCAAAAGAGCCAGCAAGCAGGGCCCCGGCACCAGGCAGCGAAGTCGCCACTTTCATCAACGGCTTCAAGAACCACTGGGGCGAGCGGCATCACAGCGCATAAGCCGCGGACGTTGACTGGGTTGAGGATGCTGCCCGGGCCTTGCCGCCGATATGAAGGCCACCATGAGGGCCGCCACTAGGAACCTCGCGGCCACCAAAGGAGTGCACCATGAACGAAGATCAGCTCGAGCTTAGCCGGAGGCTGGCCAGGCAGTTGCGGGTGGATTCCATCCGTTGCAGCACGAGCGCCGGCTCCGGGCATCCCACCTCGTCCTTGTCGGCCGCGGACCTGATGGCCGTCCTGCTGACGGCGCATTTGCACTACGACTGGAATAAGCCCGATTTCCCGGCGAATGACCATCTGATCTTCTCCAAGGGGCATGCATCCCCACTGTTGTATTCCATGTTCCGAGCCGTTGGGGTGGTGGATGAGAAGGAACTCATCAACACTTATCGACAGTTGGGTGCACGTCTGGCCGGGCACCCCACACCGGCAATTCCGTGGGTTGATGTAGCCACAGGTTCGCTGGGTCAGGGTCTGCCCGACGCCGTTGGGGTCGCGTTGGCGGGGAAGTATCTGGACAAGGTGCCCTTCCATGTATGGGTTTTGTGCGGGGACAGCGAGACGGCCGAAGGTTCCATTTGGGAAGCACTGGACAAGGCCAGCTATTACAAGTTGGGAAATCTGACCGCGATCGTGGACATCAACAGGCTGGGCCAGCGCGGGCCCACCGAACTCCAGTGGGAAGTTCAGCGGTATGCGGCCCGCGTGGAGGCTTTTGGCGCGCGTGCCATCGTGATCGACGGTCACGATCTAATCGCCATAGATGCGGCACTTGGCCAAGCTCGAGAGGAGACAGATACGCCCACAGTGATCCTGGCCAGGACCATCAAGGCCAAGGGTGTACCGGAATTGGAGGACAAGAACGGCTGGCACGGTAAGGCACTCCCGCCGGACATGGCGGAACGGGCCATCACGGCACTGGGCGGGCCCACGAATCTGCAGATCAAAACACTTTCACCCGCCCAGGGCCACGCAGTCCCGGCCGCCAAGGCCAACCCTGGTGCCGTCGTCGTACTTCCAACCTATGAGCTGGGCGAGAAGGTGGCCACCAGGGTGGCCTTTGGAGCTGCCATCGCCGCGCTGGCGGACCGTCCTGAGGTCGTCGTCCTTGACGGGGAGGTCGGGAACTCAACGCACGCCGAAGAGTTCCAGAAAGTGTGCCCGGAACGGTACTTTGAAATGTTCATCGCAGAGCAGCAGCTTGTCGCATCGGCGGTGGGCTTCGCAGTGCGCGGGTACGTCCCCTTTGCCTCCACCTTCGCAGTATTCTTCTCGCGTGCCTTTGACTTCATCCGCATGGCCGGGATCTCACAGGTCAACATCCGATTGGTAGGCTCCCACGCCGGAGTTGAGATCGGGGAGGATGGACCCTCCCAGATGGCGTTGGAAGATATTGCCGCCCTGCGCGCTGTGTACGGTTCGGTTATTTTGTACCCTGCTGATGCCGCCTGCGCTGCCAAGCTCACCCTGACGATGGCCGACACCGAAGGCATTGTTTACCTGCGCACCACAAGGGGCGCCTACCCGGTGATCTACCCTGCGCAGGAATCATTCCCGATCGGTGGTTCGAAGCTCCACCACGCCAGCCCCGATGACCAGGTGGCTCTGATCGGGGCCGGAGTGACGCTCCATGAGTGCCTGGCAGCAGCTGAGGAACTCGCGAAGTTGGGTGTCAAGGCCCGGGTCATTGACGCCTACTCGGTCAAACCCATCGACAGGGCAGCCCTGGTCGAGGCCTGCAACGTCACCGGCAGCCGCTTGGTCGTGGTGGAGGACCACTATCCCGAAGGGGGACTGGGCAGTGCGGTGCTGGAAGCGTTGGCTAATGCCTCCGTGCCAGCACTGAGAATTGTGCACTTGGCCGTGCAGGGGCTGCCCACCTCGGGCAAGCCTGCCGAGCTCCTGGACGCCGCAGGAATATCCTGCCGGCATATTGTGGCGGCCGCACGCGAACTGGCCGGGCAATGACACAGCCGGCAATGACACAGACTGACGAAGAAGGAAATACGATGAAACCCACACGGCAACTTCACGAGTTTGGCCAAAGCCTTTGGTTGGACAACATCACCCGAGACCTGCTCGACTCCGGCACGCTCGAGCGTTACATTTCCGAGGAATCCATCACCGGGCTGACGTCCAATCCGACCATTTTTGACAAGGCCATCGCAGCAGGAACGGACTATGACCAGGACATTGCCGCGGGCAAGGGTGCCGGGGGTTCCGAGGAGGAAGTCTTCTTCGATCTGGCACTGGCTGACCTGCGGCGCGCTGCGGACTTATTCAGTCCGGTCCACGCACGCACTGACGGGGTCGATGGCTGGGTCTCCCTGGAAGTCTCCCCACTGCTGGCCCGGGACACGAAGGCCACCGTCGAACAGGCCAAGGCCCTGCATGCCAAGTCGGGGCGTCCCAACATTTTCATCAAAATCCCTGGAACGCCCGAAGGCCTGCCGGCCATCGAGGAGTGCATCTTCGCAGGCGTGCCCATCAATGTGACACTGCTCTTCTCGGCCAGACAATACCAAGATGCCGCAGAGGCGTACCTTCGCGGCATTGAACGGCGCGTGGCCGCCGGGTTGAACCCCGTTGTACCTTCGGTTGCTTCGCTGTTCGTCAGCCGGTGGGACAAGGCTGTCTCGGGACGGGTCCCGGGCCACCTTGAGGACCGGCTGGGCATCGCAGTGTCTAGGCTTGCGTACAAGGCATACCGGACGCTGCTGGAGTCCGCGAGGTGGGGCAGGCTGGCCAACGAGGGAGCCCGGGCACAGCGCCTGCTGTGGGCCAGCACCTCCACAAAGAACCCGGCCGCGCCGGATATTTTATACGTCCAGGCGCTGGCCGCACCCTTCACCATCAACACCATGCCCGAAGCGACGCTTGCAGCTTTCAGCGACCACGGAGAAATGGGGGACTTGGCAGCGTCCAAAGCCCGAGCCGCGAAGCAGACCCTGTCATCCTTCGCTGAGGTCGGCATCGACCACGAGGAACTGGCCGGACAACTCCAACACGAAGGGACGGAATCGTTCGACGCCTCATGGAAGAACCTGCTGGCAAGCATCCGCGACAAGGGCTAAATAGTGGCAGCAGGCACACCACTAGCGAAAGGATGAGCCGTGGCAACGAACGACGCAACAAACGAGAACAACAACAGCAGCGACACGCTCATGAAACTTAGTGACATGGGTGCCACTATCAAGCTCGGTGATGAGGACGTCCGCAGGTACTGCGTGAAAGACAAGGACGGTCACGACATCGGGAAGGTTCATGACCTGCTTGTCGATCCACGTGGGAACACGGTCCGCTTTCTGGTGGTGGAATCTGGCGGGTTCTTAGGGATGGGAGAGACCAAATCCTTCATTCCCGTTGATGCCATCACGCGCATCACCACGGGCGAGGTCCACATCGACCAAACCCGTGAGCGGGTTGCAGGAGCACCCCCGTACGACCCCGAGCTGGTCACCACCCGGGACTACCACCAAAACTCGTACGGCTACTACGGATTTTCGCCGTATTGGATGGGCGGCTATTCCTACCCAGTCTTCCCCTTCCATTTTCTGGGGCCTGACAAGGAGCCAGAACCACCCTCCGATTCCACCTCCTCACCCTAGGGAACTACGCCATGTCACTGCCAAGAACGAAACTCGTGAAGAAGGAAAAAGCAGCCGAAGGGACCATGCTGTTCCAGTTTGAAAAGCCCGAAGGGTTCACGTACAAGGCCGGCCAGTTCGCGGACTACACCCTGATTGACCCTTCCCAGACCGATGCGGAGGGCAACACCCGAGGATTCACGCTCGCCAGCGCACCTTATGAACCGAACCTCATGTGCACCACCCGCATGCGTGACACCGCATTCAAGCGCGTGCTCAAGGATATGCCGCTGGGCACCGAGGTGGAGCTGGATGCCCCATACGGTTCCTTTACGCTGCACAACAAGGTGGCCAGACCCGCGGTTTTTCTGACCGGCGGAATCGGAATCACTCCAGTGCGCAGCATCATCCTGCAATCGGTCCATGACAAGACCGGGCACACGATTATGGTGTTCTACTCCAACAAGCGTCCAGAGGATGCAGCCTTCCTGGAGGAGTTGAACCATGTGGCGGATGTGGAAGCCAACGTCACCGTCGTGGCCACCATGACGGAGCCCGAAAAATCTCGGCATGGCTGGACAGGGGAAACCGGGTACGTCGACAAAGAAATGATCGCCAGGCACGTCGAGGATTTAAGTGCGCCCATCTACTATCTTTGCGGTCCCGCCGGGATGGTCACCGCCATGCGCAGCCTCCTCAACGGTGCGGGGGTGGATGACGACGACATCCGCACTGAGGAATTCACCGGCTACTAAAAGCAGACTGCCCGACGGTGGCGCGTCAGCTGGAGGTCCGTGGCGACAGAGCGGAGTGCATCTATTTTAGGAGCGAAACATGATGGCGCAGATCGTCGAACCACCACGATTCTCAAGGATCGTGGTGGTTTTCGAACCGAACCCGGAGAAGGTCGCGCTCTATCTGAGCCGTCAGCTGTGCGCGGAGTTGGCCGTACGCATGCCGGGGATCCCGGTCGATCAACTGCCAACCAGCCATGCCGGACACGGGCGGGAGTTGGCAAGGGTCGCGGCACAGCAGTCCTTAGCGTCCCAGCCCGGCGGAGAGGGCACGAGCGGGTTGCCGCTACTGATCGTATCCGTCAGCGGAGACGGTGGTTTCAACGACGTGGTCAACGGTGTCATGGACGTTCCCAACAGCACCGCGATCTGCACCGTGCTGGCAGCCGGCAATGCCAATGACCATCGCCGCAGCGTTGCCTCCATGTCCGTCGTGGACGCGATCGTCACCGGGTCCATCCGACACATGGACCTGTTGAATTTGACTGTCCGTGAAGGCTCTTGCCCGCCTATGGAGCGGTTTGTGCATTCCTATGTTGGCTTCGGACTTACGGCGGACATGGCCCGCGGGATTGAAAACTCCGGCAAGGGACGGGTGCGTGAACTGTTTGGCGTGGCAATAACGCTTCCCGGGTTGCGGTCCTTCGAGATAGTGCGGCCAGACGGAGCCCGAGCCCGATTCGACAGCCTGGTTCTTGCCAACGTCAACCGAATGGCAAAGTACGGGACTGTGAGCGACTCAACGATTCCCTCGGATGGAAGGTTCGAAGTCATCTTCCTGCCCCACACAACGCGTTGGGCACTGGCGATAATGACCCTTCGGGCGGTAACCGTGGGGCTCGGTCACCAGAAGAGCGTTTCCCGCTACGAATTCAGCACTGAGGTGCCGTTGCCTGGTCAATTCGATGGTGAGATTTTCGACGTCCCTTCCGGCGCGTGCGTCGTGGTGGAAAGCGCCCACCGTGCAATCCGAACGCTCGGATAGGAGCCCGCCATGTAGAAGCTCAACAGACCGGCAGGACGAGCCGGAAGACGTATTTATACTCAAAAAAGGAAGGTTCATGCCATGAAGGAATCAACACGAGCTCAAGGCTCGACAGTTGTAGTGGGAGTCGACGGTTCCCCACAATCAATTCTTGCCTTGAAATGGGCCAAAACGTTGGCACCAACCCTCGGCGCGAGCATAGTTGCGGTTACCACGTGGCAGATTGACCCGATGTACAGCACCTATGCCGTTTTCGATCAGGACCCCGCAGACACCGCCCGCTCCATTTCCGCCGAGGCGCTGGTGACAGCATTCGGCGAGAATCCTCCCGCAGATCTCACGGCCTTGATCGTCCGCGGTCAACCTGCAAAAGTGCTGATCGAACTGTCCCTGTCGGCGAAGCTGCTGGTGGTGGGCTCACGGGGCCGCGGCGGATTCACAGGTCTGCTGATGGGATCTGTGAGCTCCGCCTGCGCCGCGCATGCCACCTGTCCGGTCCTTGTCCTCCATGCAGACGAGCGCACTGATTCCGATAACGACCTTGGCGCGGTTCTGGCTGACGGTCCCGATGAGCCTGCTGGCCAAGTCTGAAGCCGGCGGCCTGCCGGTGCAGCCGCTGTCCATCGCAGATGCAGCCCGGCAAACCCCGGACCAGGTGCTGGATGAACTTGGGTCGAGTGCCCTGTGTCTGTCCAGCAGTGACGCCCAAGAGCGCCTGGCGGCCGTGGGGCCCAACGCGCTGCGAACCCACAAGGCCAGCCCGTGGTTGGTGTTGGGCCGCCAGCTGGGCAGTCCCATTCTGATCCTTTTGATTGTCACTGCCGGCCTGTCCCTGTTCCTCGGGGATGCGACGAACTCGATTGTGATTGGCGTCATCCTCCTAGTCAGCGTCGGCTTGGGATTCAGCAACGAATTCCGCGCCGAACGCGCAGCCGAGGCGCTTCACTCACGCGTCACGCACACGGTTGTTGCCCTCCGGGACGGGGCTGCATGCCAAATCGACGTCGTGGGTTTGGTTCCCGGCGACGTGGTGCGGCTGGCTTTGGGCGCCATCATCCCGGCGGACATCCGGCTGCTCACCAGTGAGGAGATGTTGTGTGATGAAAGTATTCTCACGGGAGAATCGCTGCCTGCGGACAAAACCACCGCGTCCATCGTCGGGGATGCGGCACTGGCGGACCTTGCCTGCTGCCTGTTCATGGGAACAGTGGTCCAGAGCGGAAGCTGCACCGGAGTTGTCGTCGCCACCGGCGGCCGGGCCGAGTTTGGCAGAATTGCACTGGGTCTGGGGGAGCGCCAGCCGCAAACCGAATTCCAATTGGGCCTGAAGCGCTTCTCCTTCCTGCTGCTGCAAGTGGCCGTCGGCCTGACAACGCTCATCTTCATTGCAAACCTGCTGCTGGGCCGCCCGCTGCTGGAGTCCTTGCTGTTCTCCCTGGCCATCGCCGTCGGCATCACCCCGCAGCTGCTGCCCGCTGTCGTTAGTACCTGCCTCGCAGCAGGAACCCGGGCTCTGGCCAAGCGGCAGGTGCTGGTCAAGAGGCTTGTCTGCATCGAGGATCTTGGCGACATGGATGTGCTGGTCACGGACAAAACCGGCACCTTGACAGAAGGGCGCATCAGCTTCACAACAGCCCTGCCTGTCCTGCCCGACGTTTCCGAGGCGGCGCTTTTCACCCTTGGACTTGCATCCACGGAAGCTGACTACGCCAACGGCACAGTCTCCACTGTGGGCCAAAACCCGCTTGATGCCGCGCTCTGGGAATCCCCGCAGGCCAATGACTTTGACGCTGGCAGCCACAGGCGGATCGGCATCATCCCCTTCGACCACAAGCGCCGGATGACAAGCGTTCTGGTGGTGGATGCAGCCGGAGCCCAACGGATTGTCACCAAGGGCTCGCCCGAGGATGTCATGGAGCTGTGCACCCATATCCCGGCGCAGGCGCAGGCACAGTTGGATGAACAGTACGACGCCGGAGCACGGGTCATCGCCGTCGCCACCCGCACCGTCGTGGGCATGTCCGCGATCAAGCCAGCTGATGAGAACGGCCTGAACTTGGCTGGCTTCCTCATCTTCCTGGACAAACCCAAGGCCAACGCCAAGGACTCTCTGGTGGACCTGGCTTCCCTGGGCATCGCCGTCAAAATTGCCACAGGCGACAATGCCAGGGTTGCAGAAAAAGTGTGCAGGGACCTGGGTCTGGTGTCCGGCGGGACGCTGACGGGCGTGCAAGTTCAGGCGTTGACGGATCCGGAACTGGCCACGGCCGTCCGGGACACAACCATTTTCGCCCGGGTCTCGCCCGAACAGAAGGCGCGGATCATCCGCATGTTGCGCCTTGAGGGCCGTGCCGTCGCCTTTCTAGGTGACGGCGTCAACGACGCCCTGGCGCTGCACCACGCGGACGTTGGCATTTCCGTGGACAGTGCCACCGACGTGGCCAAGGATGCGGCTGACATTGTGTTGATGGACAAGGACCTTGGTGTCCTGGCCGAAGGGGTGCGAGAAGGACGCCGAATCTTCGCCAACACCATCAAATATGTCCTGATGGGAACTTCGAGCAACTTCGGAAACATGTTCAGCGCTGCAACCGCCTCCGTTGTGCTGAGCTTCTTGCCCATGCTTCCTGGCCAGATTCTGCTGAACAACCTCCTCTACGACACCGGCCAACTTGCTATTCCCGGGGACAAGGTGGATGAGGAGCAGTTGCTGGCCCCATCTCATTGGGACATAGCGTTCATCCGCCGGTTCATGCTCTTATTCGGCCCGATCAGTTCACTTTTTGACTTTGCCACGTTCGGCCTCATGCTGTTCGTCTTTACGGCGGCACCGGGGGAGTTCCGGGCCGGCTGGTTCATCGAGTCCATCGCCACCCAAACCCTGATCATCTTTGCCATTAGGACCCGGCGCGTACCGTTTCTGCGCAGCCGCCCCTCCGCCGGGCTGCTCTGGGCTTCCCTGGGTGTTGTGGTCGTGGGCATCTATTTGCCGCTGTCACCCGTGGGCGCAATCTTGGGCTTTGATCCGCTGCCGCTGCCTTTCTTCTTGGCCTTGTTGGCGATGACGGCGGTGTATTTGGTGCTGGTGGAATTTGCCAAGAGCTGGTTCTTTTCACGCCCAGCCCAAGGACAACCGGTGGCGCACGGCCGCGGACGAGCGCACCACATTCATCGTCGTTCGGCAAGATTTAGTGTGGCCGCCCCGCTCAACTCGCCGTGAAGCCTCGAAACAGTTCAAGCAGTGAATCTGTGAAGCCGTGCTGCCGGAAATCAGCGGCCAGTTAGGGCTTCTTTCGGAACAGGCCCAGTCGCAGGGACGTGTAGGCTGCGGCGCCGAGGGGGATAGGCATCCAAAACTGGACCAGCCGCCAGCCGATCACTCCCAAAAGTGCTACTCCTGCCGGTGTGCCGAAGCCGATCAGTGCAGGAACCATGACCCCTTCGACGATGCCCAACCCGCCCGGCGTCAATGGCAGCATGGCCAGGATGCATGCCACTCCATAGACGGTGAGGAGTGGCCCTATGCCAAGAAAATGTCCAAAGGCCGCCAGCAGCACCCACAGTGCCGCTGCATCAAGAAGCCAATTTGCTGCTGCGAGTATGAAATCCAGGCCAATCCTGCGGGGGCGCTTGACGAGTTGGAGAATTTGTTCGGCCATCGTCCCAAGGAAGGTCTCTATCCAGTCCTCAGCCACGAGCGGGATCCGCCGCGCGATGACCCGTGCCCCTTGGATTGTCCGCGTTGTGTGGCGGGTCAGGAACCAGATTCCGACACCCGTGGCAACGAGGGCAACAAGTGCGACGATGGAGGCAGTTCGGTAGTACACATTGGCTGAAATGGTGGTGAGGGACAGCAGCAGGCCCGCAGCAAAGAGTGTGGCCAGCACCAGGTTGGAACCGGAAATTTGGATGGCTGCAGCGCTCAGTGCCTTTTCCGGGGGGACTCCTGCGCGTTGCAACAAGCGGTACCGGACTGCCGAGGCCGTCGCCCCGCCCCCGGGCACCACATGACTGACCGCAACGTCGGATGAATCAATGCGAAGAAGTGTTAAGTAGCTCGGGCGTCCGGTGCCCAGGACGGAGGCGGTGAGTGCGGAATAGGCAACAAAGGAGGCAAGCTCAAGGCTGACGGCCAGTACTAGCAGATACACGGATAGCTGTTCAAGGGAACCCAGTGTCTGCAGGGCGCTGGAGTACTGCGGCAGGATGATCCACCACACGGAAGCGGCAAGAATGACGACGGCGGCAGCCACCAAAAGCCATCGCGGAATGCGTCGGTGAACCACCGCCGGGCGTGTGGGAAGTCTAGGTTCGTCTGAACCCCCTGCAACCGGTTCAGGCCGCCTGTCGGAGGGACTCAAGCTGGTGTCAAGGTAGGGAAATCGAGAATCTTCACCTTCGCCCAGTGCCCCGTCGGTGCCGCCCCGTCCACGCCAAATAGGTGCTCAGCGCCCCCACTGCACCAACGGCACCGGCAAGGAGTGGCTTCCCCCACTTGGTCAGCCCTTCACTGTCCGCCGTTGCCACGTCTCCGATGCCGCGGATGAAAGCGGCGGCAACCATGCCCGCAACCAGTCGGTTGCCGATCTGTTCAGCGCGGGCCACGAGCGGTTCCAATTCGGCGGTACGCAGGCGAACTTCTACTCCGTCATCCATGCGCGCAGCCAACCGCTCCAATTTTTCTGGCAGATCCAGGCCAATCTCGGCCACAGTCAATCCCAACCGTGAGAACGACTGTGCCAGGTTACGGGGTTCAAAACGTTCCAGTGCCAGACGCCGGGCATACGGTTTCAAGACGTTGCCGAGGCTGAACTCCGGATTCAGCCGGGCACCCATTCCCTCGGTCATGAGCAGCATCTTGGCGAGCAAGGCCAGCTCACGTGGCAGTTGAAGACGGTGATCACGCAATATCGCCAGAAGTTGTACAACCAAAGGACCGATCTCCAGCTCACCCAGTTTTTTGTCCTGATACATCTGGATAAACACTGCTGCGTCGTGGCGCAGCGCGGCGCGGTCTGCAGTCGGTGGAGCCGTGGAAAGATGCAGCAGCGCACTGCTGATCCGATCCGGGTTGTTTGAAGTGAGCGCCTGAAGCAATTTTGCCAACTGTTCACGCAGTGGCGCACGCACTTCCCCGACCATGCCAAAATCAATCAGGCCGATGGTGCCGGACGCTTCGACAAACAAGTTGCCGGGGTGCGGGTCCGCGTGAAAGAAGCCGTCTTCAAAGATCATTTTGGCAGCCGCCCGGGCAGCACGATCGGCAAGCTCAAGCGTGTCAATCCCCGCCTCAACCAGCGCTTCGACGTCGTCGACCTTGATGCCACGGATCCTCTCGATGGTGAGCACTCGGGAGCTTGTCGTCTCCCAGAAGATCCTGGGAATGTGGATGCCCGGGTCGGCAGCGAAATTCTCCTCGAAACGCTCAGCGTTGCGGCCCTCCTGCAAGTAGTCAAGTTCAGCGCGCAGGGTGGCCGCGAAATCGGTGGCAATTCCGCTGAAATTGAAGTCCGCAGCTACCGGCCACGTGCGGTTCGCGTAGGTGGCAAGGTTCTGTAAAATCTCCAGATCCTCGTTGATCCTTGCGACAACACCGGGACGGCGAACCTTGACAACGACTTCAGTGCCGTCGAAGAGTGTCGCCGTATGGGCCTGGCCGATCGATGCGCTGGCCAAGGGTGCGTCGTCGAACGTGGCGAACAGTTGTTCCGGCGCCGCACCCAACTCCTGCAAGATGACTGCGCGGACAGCGTCCGCTGACACAGGTGGTGCGCCATCTTGAAGTTTGGAGAGCTCAGTGAGGTAGCCCGGTGGAAGCAGGTCCGGGCGGGTGGAGAGCATCTGACCGAGCTTGATGAACACGGGACCGAGCTCTTCCAACGCAAGCCTGATGCGGTGGGGGTTGGTGATTTGGGGTTTTGAGCCCACGGCCTGCGCCACCCGCCAACGGTCCACTCCGGTCGCTGCCACGAGGGATCCGAGTCCGTGGCGGCCCAAAATCTCTGCGACCTGGGCCAATCGCTCAAGGTGGGTGTTCATGCCCGTGGCTCCGCATCGTCGGCGCCACCGTGGCAATTCGTGTTGTCTGCAGGTCTGCTCATACCCCTCAGTATGGGCAGTGGGGCGGGAAGTTGCCAATGGCGCCACACGGTAAAACAATCTTGTCGCAGGTGCGTCACACGGGCGTAGAATGAACCGTATCGACGGTATTTTGTACGCGAACAGTCATGATCGCGACCCCGACGATTCAGATGAAGTGGCCGGTTTCCGGCCTCTTCAACCATCGACAGCCGGACGCAGCCGGCCCCCAGCTGACCTGGACCCGCCAGCAAACTTAACACTTTGCGGCTTCGTCCCTGCGGAATTGAGCCCAATTCCCAAGGACTTGCCATGACTGTCATTGTGGCCATCATTGTGGTGGTCGTGATTCTGGCGCTGATTGCGCTCAAACTATCGATCCGTGTCGTCACCCAGTACGAGATGGGGGTGTTGTTCCGTCTCGGCAGGGTGACTGGCACCCGTTCCCCGGGGTTGACCTGGATCGTCCCGATCGTCGACCGGATGCCCAAGGTCAGCTTGCGGATCATCACCATGCCGATCCAGTCGCAGGGCATCATCACCCGTGACAACGTCAGCGTGGACATCTCTGCTGTGGCCTACTTCCACATTGTGGACGCCGTCAAATCCGTTGTTGCGATTGAGAACGTCTACTCGGCCATTGACCAGATCGCCCAAACCACGCTGCGCAAGGTCGTCGGCCAGCACACCCTGGATGAGGCACTCTCGGAGACGGACAGGATCAACCTAGACATTCGAGAGATCCTTGACGTCAGCACAGTGGACTGGGGCGTGGAGGTCACCTTGGTGGAACTCAAGGACATCCAGCTGCCGGACAGCATGAAGCGCGCAATGGCACGCCAAGCCGAGGCCGAGCGTGAGAAGCGAGCCAAGATCATCAACGCCGAGGGTGAGTCGCTGGCCGCAGCCGCGCTGGGTGACGCTTCCGACACCATGATGGCCCACCCGCTTGCGTTACAGTTGCGGAACCTGCAGTCCCTGATCGAAATCGGAGTCGACAAGAACACGACAGTTGTCTTCCCGGCACCGCTGATGAGCACGATCGGTGAGCTCGGAGCCTTCCTGGCCCGTGAGACGGCGTCCGCCGCCCGGATGGCCCCACAGAACCCGCCACCGGCGGCACTACCCGTTGCCGACCTCCTCTCGAGCGTTTCGAACGGTTCCGGGCGGCCATCTGGCAGCCCGGCCGTACATACCCAAAAATGACAAGGGATCAAGCCATGACCAACAACATCGATGTCGAAGAGTCTGCCACGGCCCTGGTGTGGGGGGCGCCGTTGAGTGAGGAACTGCTGCACCGCATGGATGCCTATTGGAGGGCGGCGAACTACCTGTCGGTCGGGCAGCTCTATCTCTATGACAATCCGCTGCTCAAGCGCCCGCTGGTGCTTTCGGACGTGAAGCCGTTGGTGGTGGGGCATTGAGGCACCACACCGGGGCAGAACTTCATCTACGTGCATTTGAACCGGGCGATCGTGAAGTACGGGTTGGACATGTTCTACGTTTCCGGGCCCGGGCATGGCGGACCGGCATTGGTGGCCAACACCTACCTGGAGGGCAGCTATTCGGAGATCTACCCGGACGTCAGCCAGGACGAGGCCGGCATGAAGAAACTGTTCAAGCAATTCTCGTTCCCGGGAGGCATTTCAAGCCACGTGGCACCGACCACTCCGGGCTCGATCCATGAGGGAGGGGAGCTGGGCTACTCGCTCAGCCATGCGTTCGGGGCCGTGTTCGACAATCCGGGTTTGGTGGTCGCGTGCGTGGTGGGCGACGGCGAGGCCGAGACAGGGCCGTTGGCAACTTCGTGGCAGTCCACGAAGTTCCTCAACCCTGCCAGCGACGGGGCAGTCCTTCCGATCCTGCACCTGAACGGGTACAAGATCAGCAACCCCACCGTGCTGGCCCGCATAGAGCACGAGGAACTTGATCAGTTTCTGCGTGGCTGCGGGTGGGACCCGCGCTATGTCGAAGGCAGCGATCCGGAGGCGATGCACCAGCTGATGGCCGGTGTGCTGGATTCGGCTATTGAGGACATCGGCACCATTCAAGCCGATGCCCGTGCCGGTGGCAGCACCACCAGGCCGCGCTGGCCCATGGTCGTGTTGCGTTCCCCCAAGGGGTGGACAGGGCCCAAGGTGGTTGACGGACTAAAGGTCGAGGGCACGTTCCGCTCGCACCAGGTTCCGCTGCTGGTGGACGAGGGCCACCCCGGCCACGTCAGCCAATTGGAGGCGTGGATGCGCAGCTACAAGCCCGAGGAACTGTTCGATGCGGACGGGCGGCTGCTGCCCGAACTGGAGGCGCTGGCCCCGTCCGGGGAAAAGCGGATGGGTTCCAATCCGCACACCAACGGCGGGCTGCTGCTGCGCGACCTGCGCATGCCAGACTTCCGCACTCACGCCGTTGTGGTGGCCGCGCCCGGAGCCGTCGAGGCCAAGGATACGCTTGTGCTGGGGGAGTTCCTGCGCGATGTGGTCGCGCTGAATACGGAGCGGCGCAACTTCAGGATCTTCGGACCGGATGAGACTTTGTCCAACCAGCTGGGGGCGGTGTTCGAGGTCACCGACCGCCAGTGGGACGCCCGCACCGTCGAGGGCGATGAGTTTTTGGCCCCGTCCGGTTTGGTGTTGGACTCGATGCTCTCCGAGCACCAGTGCCAGGGCTGGCTGGAGGGCTATCTGCTCACGGGCCGCCACGGTCTGTTCAACTGCTATGAGGCGTTCATCCACATTGTCGACTCGATGTTCAACCAGCATGCCAAGTGGCTGAAGATCACCAAGGCGCTGCCGTGGCGGCGCGACATTGCCTCGCTGAACTACCTGCTTGCCTCCCACGTGTGGCAGCAGGACCACAATGGTTTCACCCACCAGGATCCCGGCTTCCTTGACCATGTGGTGAACAAGAAGGCGGACATTGTCCGGGTGTACCTCCCGCCGGATGCCAACTGCCTGCTCACTGTTGCCGACCACTGCCTGCGCAGCCGCCACTACGTCAACGTCATCGTCGCCGGAAAGCGCGACATGCCCCAATGGCTTTCCATGGACGAGGCCGAGATCCATTGCACCAAGGGAATTGGGATCTGGGACTGGGCCGGCAACGACCGCGGCGCCGAGCCCGACGTCGTCCTTGCCTGTTGCGGTGACACACCCACCCTCGAGGTGCTGGCGGCCGTCTCGATTTTGCGTGAGCACCTGCCCGAGCTGAAGGTTCGGGTGGTCAACGTCGTGGATCTGATGAAGCTCCAATCTGCGAGTGAGCACCCGCACGGGCTCTCCGATGCGGACTATGACTCCTTGTTCACCCGCGACAAGCACATCGTGTTCGCCTTCCACGGATATCCGAGCCTCATCCACCGCCTCACCTACCGTCGGACGAACCGCAATCTGCACGTGCGCGGCTACATTGAGGAGGGCACCATCACCACACCCTTTGACATGCGCGTGCAAAACCGGCTTGACCGTTTCCACCTTGTCCAAGACGTCGTCGACAGGCTGCCCCAGCTCGGTGCCACCGGGGATTACCTCAAGCAGGAGATGGCCAACAAGCTCATCAAACACAACCTCTACATCAACCAACACGGTGCGGACCTGCCCGAGATCCGCAACTGGACATGGAACCCCCACGGAGCAGGCCATGGCCACTGAGACACCGGCGGTCGCCAACGCTGGGAAACCCACCTCCGGGACCGATGCCGCACCCGCGGACATCCTGAAGACGCTGCCCATGCAGGAAGTGCAGCACCAGCTGGGAACATCGCCGGATGGGCTGGGCCAGGTGGAAGCTGCGAAGCGGCTGATCCAGTACGGACCAAACGAGATCGCCGAGCACCATGCGAATGCGCTGCTGAAGTTCTTGTCCTACTTCTGGGGGCCGATCCCCTGGATGATTGAGGCCGCCGTCATCCTGTCTGCTGTGGTGGGGCACTGGCCGGACTTCTTCATCATTCTGGTGCTATTGCTGGCTAACGCCCTTGTGGGCTGGAGCGAGGAACGCCAGGCCGGCAATGCCATCGAGGCATTGCGGGCAAAGCTGGCTGTCACGGCGCGCGTCCGCCGCGACGGGACGTGGGTCACCCCGGCGGCCAGGGAACTGGTGCCAGGAGACGTCATCAGACTTCGGCTCGGCGATATCATTCCCGCCGATGCGCGTCTTTTCGAGGGCGATGAGATCGAGGTTGACCAATCTGCACTAACCGGGGAATCGCTGCCGCTCACCTGTGCACCCGGCGATCCAGTGTATTCCGGCTCGATTGTCCGCCGCGGCGAGATTGACGGTTTGGTTTATGCCACGGGCGCCAACACCTACTTCGGTAAAACCGCCGAGCTGGTGCAGGGTGCGCACACCGTGAGCCACTTCCAAAAGGCTGTGCTGAAGATCGGCAACTACCTCATCGTCCTTGCGGCGGTGTTCGTTGCCGTGATAGTTCTCGTGTCACTGCTGCGCCATGATCCTTTGCTTACCACCCTGCAGTTCGCCCTTGTGCTCACGATCGCAGCGATTCCTGTTGCCATGCCCACGGTGCTGTCGGTGACCATGGCGGTTGGCGCCAGGATACTTGCTGCGAAACAGGCCGTCGTCTCCAGACTTGTGGCGATTGAGGAACTCGCCGGCGTCGACGTTCTCTGCTCCGACAAGACAGGAACACTGACCCAAAACTCACTGACACTGGGGGAGCCGTTCTGCACCTCCGGCGCCACCGCGGCCGAGGTGATCATCGCAGGTGCGCTGGCCTCCCGCGCGGACAACGACGACCCCATAGACCTCGCCATTCTGGGAGGGCTCAGCGAGCCGGACGCGTTGCACGGATACACCGTCACGGGCTACCAGCCCTTCGACCCGGTCAGCAAGCGCACTGAGGCGACCGTCACCGCCAACGGCGTGGGCACCGGAACGGAACAGGCCACATTCAAGGTCAGCAAGGGGGCGCCACAAGTGATGCTGACACTGGCCGTGGACACCTCCGCAGTGAAATCCGCCGCTGACACAGCAGTCAACGACTTCGCAGTCCGCGGGTATCGGTCCTTGGGCGTGGCCCGCACTGGCCCCACGGGTGACTGGCACTTCCTGGGCGTTCTGCCGCTGTTCGACCCTCCCCGCGAAGACGCTGCGGCCACCATTGCCACCGCCCGTGAGATGGGCGTGGAAGTGAAGATGGTGACGGGAGACGCCTTGGCCATCGCGAAGGAAACTGCCGTCAAAGTCGGTTTGGGTGCAAACATCCTCGACGCCGCTGGTCTGGGGGAGGTGGAGAAGACTGAAAGCGCCGCTACCGCCGAGTCCATTGAAAGGGCCGACGGTTTCGCCCAAGTCTTCCCGGAACACAAATACCACATTGTCGACATCCTGCAGCAGCGTGGCCACATCGTTGGCATGACAGGCGACGGGGTCAACGACGCCCCGGCCTTGAAGAAAGCGGACTGCGGCATTGCGGTGTCCGGGGCCACCGACGCTGCCCGTGCAGCCGCAGCAATTGTGCTGCTCACCCCGGGCCTGTCGGTGATCATCGATGCGATCAAGATCAGCCGCAGGATCTTCCAACGGATGAACTCCTACGCGATGTACCGCATTGCCGAGACGCTGCGCGTGCTACTGTTTGTCACCCTCACCATCCTCGTGTTCAACTTCTACCCCGTCACCGCGATCATGATCGTGATGCTCGCACTGCTCAACGACGGCGCGATCCTCTCGATCGCCTACGACAACGTCCGCTACCGCAGCAAGCCCGAAGCGTGGAACATGCGTCTGGTGCTCGGGATAGCTACAGTACTGGGCGTCCTTGGGCCGATCGCCGCCTTTGGCCTGTTTTTCCTTGGCGACAGGGTCTTCGGACTCGGCCATCCCCAGCTGCAAACCATGATGTACCTGATGCTCTCTGTGGCCGGGCATCTGACCATCTTCCTGACCCGAACACGCGGCCCGTTCTGGTCCATCCGCCCCGCCCGCATTCTGCTGCTCGCCGTTCTCGGCACCCAGGCACTGGCGACGCTCATCGCCGTCTACGGCCTATTCATGACCCCGTTGGGTTGGGGATGGGCGGGGTTCGTCTGGGGATACGCCATCATCTGGGCGTTGGTCAGCGACCGCTTCAAGCTGATCGCGTACAAGGTCCTGGACCCTGCCCCGCAACAAAAGCCACTACTTCAGCCGCAGCCGCTGTCGCAGCCGAAACCACAGCCATGACGGTGACGGTGACAGCGGTCATCCCATGTGGTGTCGGTTACATGCACTAGGATGGTATGCCCGGAAGAGGGTCCCGGCCGGGCGAGCTGGCTCAACAGTTCCAATCAAACTAAGGAAGATCAAAATGAAGGCTCTCGTTTATCATGGTCCGAACAAAAAGTCCTGGGAAGAAGTTCCGGATCCCCAGATACAGCAGCCCACCGATGTGATTGTCAAAATCGAAACGACCACCATTTGTGGCACCGACCTGCACATACTCAAGGGTGACGTCCCGGCGGTGACCGAGGGGCGGATCCTGGGTCATGAGGGGGTGGGGACCATCACCGAGGTGGGTTCGGCCGTCTCGACCCTTGCCGTGGGAGATCGGGTGATTCTGTCGTGCGTTTCCGCCTGTGGCAGGTGCAGCTACTGTAAGCAGGGTCTGTTTTCCCATTGCCTGGGGGAGGAGGGGGCATCTGGGATCGGTTGGATCTTCGGGCACCTGATTGACGGCACCCAGGCCGAATTCGTACGGGTTCCCTACGCGGAGACATCCGTGTACAAGATGCCCGACGGCGTCACCGCCCAAGAAGGCACCCTCCTGTCTGACATCCTCCCCACGGGCCACGAGATCGGGGTGCAGTACGGGGCGGTCAAGGCCGGCGATGTCGTCGCCGTCGTCGGTGTGGGACCTGTGGGGCTGGCCGCAGTTGTCACGGCACAGCTGTACGGTCCGTCGCGCGTGATCGCGATTGATGTTGACGCGAATCGGTTGGAGCAAGCCAAGACCTTTGGTGCCACTGACGGAGTGTTGTCAACGGATGCAGACTGGAAGGATCAGGTCCTTGCCTTGACCGACGGGCTCGGCGTGGACGTTGCCATCGAGGCCGTAGGCATTCCGCAGACCTTCGACATGACCTTGGAGATGGTGCGTCCCGGCGGGCACGTGGCCAACGTCGGCGTGCACGGCAAGGGCGTGAACCTGCCCTTGGACACGCTCTGGATTTCCAACATCACGCTGACCATGGGTTTGGTTAACACCAACACAACCGCGATTCTGCTCAAGCTGGTCGCGCAAAAGAAGTTGAAGGTCGACAAATTCGTCAGCCACACCTTCGACCTTCAGAACATAGAGGAAGCTTATGACACGTTCTCCCGAGCTGCGGAAACCAAGGCCCTGAAGGTGATGCTCAACGCCTAACCACCAACGGGCAATCAAGCCCGCCCGTCTACGTGACCTGAAGCTGGGGCACCCCGGCACTACGAAAGGGCAAGCTCGAATTGCGGCCGGGGTGCCCCGGCCGCAACCCACGATGCAATAACGGCCAGGGCAATTTCGGCGGAGCGCTCGGCAGCATCGTCCACGTGGTCAAGGAAGTCCGCTTCCGCTGCGGGCCCGCACAAGTCAGAGATTCCACGGATGGCAAGGAATGGAGCTTTGAACGCGTGGCAGGTCTGCGCAATTGCGGAGGATTCCATGTCCGTCGCCAGAACTTCGTCGAATTGGCCCTTGATGACCACGGCGCGTTCGTTTCCAACGAATGCGTAACTGGAAACGATGAGTCCGTGGTGCACGGTATTCACAATCCGGTGCCCGGAACCTCCGACGTCGCTGGCGTCGACCATGGCAGGTGGCACCGGGTAGGAGGCTGGCATGCCCGGGACCTGCCCAAGTTCGTAGCCAAAGGCGCGCGCATCGGCGTCGGCATTGATGTTGTCCGTTCCAATCACCACATCGCCCACCCGGACGGAATCACCCAGCCCGCCGGCACTGCCCGCGCTGATGACCAAGGGAGGGAGGGCATCTTTGTCATCCATGTTCGCCAGCAGCAGCGCCGAGGTGGCTGCCCCCGCAGCGTTGACCAGGCCGATCCCGCCTTGGACGAAGAGTACTGTGCAGCCGTTGATGTCGCCTGTTCGGTGAACGGCGTTTCCGATGTCACGCGGTTCGCTGAGCGATGTTGCATGCTGCAGAAACGGGACAATCTCTTCTTCCATTGCCGCAATGACAATAACGTCAACCGGGCTCATGCGGAGACCTTTTCCCACTCGGAGCGTTGCTGCAGGAAATCCCGTGCAGCTTGCTTTGCGGCGTCGAGGGAGTGGTTTTCGCCCCAGCCGCATTGCACCTCGTTGGCTGCCGGGACTTCGGTGGCGTCCAAGACGTCGGTGAGCGTGGCCTCAATGAGTTCCAGCACGCCGGGGACGTCCGGCTCGCCCTGCAGAATCAGGTAGTACCCCGTTTGGCAGCCCATGGGGGAGAAGTCAATGACAGCTTCTGAGTGGTTGCGCGAGCATTCGGCAAAGAGGTGCTCCAGCGAGTGGACGGCCTTCATCTCCAGGTGGGCAACGTTCGGCTGTGTGAACCGCACGTCATACTTGGTAATGACATCTCCGTGCGGAAGTTCCTTACGGTCTGCAACCCGAACATAGGGCGCTGCCACCGTGCGGTGGTCAAGGTTGAAGGACTCTACGTTCATGCGTGCAGTATTCATGATTGCGCTTTCATGCGGGTGTGTCGAAGCAGGGCGTGCTGGTGGCTATTTCTTTGCCTCAACCATCTTAGCTGGCGAGTGCCAAAACCACCGAGTTGGGCATCCCAGGCCTTTGCTCCCCAGTTGCCAGCATCGCCATACACGTCATGGCCGAAGAGGCGTCACGGGGCGGTGATGAGGCCTTCTTCCTTCATCCATTCGAAGGCGACCTCGGCAGGTTCCTGCCCATCGACGTCGACCTTCAAATTTAACTTCTGCTGCTGCGCATTGGTCAACTTGTCGGAGATCTGCCCGAAGATGTCCGCCAGCTGCGGGTACTTCGCAAGGACTTCGGTCCTGAATACCGGAGCCACGTTGTAGGCCGGGAAGAACATCTTGTCATCTTCCAACACGTCCAGATTGAGGGAAAGGATTCGTCCGTCAGTAGTGAAGACTTCCCCAAAATTGCAGACTCCGCGTGAGGTTGCTTCGTAGACGGTGCCGGTGTCCAGGATCTTGACGTTGCCTTCAGGCACGCCGTCCGCGGCACCCAATGTGAGGCCGTACGTTTTGAGCATGGGCTTGAAACCATCAGGGCGGGAATTGAATTCCGACTCCACACAGAACGTCCGCTCAGCCACGGGAAGGTCCTTGATCTGTGAGAGTTTGGTGATGCCACCGAGTTCCTGGACGGCATCGGCACGCACAGCAAGCGCATAGGTGTTGTTCAGTGCTGCCGGCGTCAACCAGGTAAGGCCGTTTGCCTTGTCCTCATCCCGTACCGCAATGAATTGCTTTTCAGGATCCGGGATTCCTTCCTTATGGCCTAGATAGGTGAGCCAAGCCGTCCCGGTGTAGTCCCACACCACGTCCGCCCCACCATTGAGCATGAGCTCACGCACTGCCACGCTGCCTGGAACATTGGACTTGTCAGTGACGTTGAAACCGGCAGCCTTGGTGGCGAGAACAGCCATCTTGCCGAGGATGAGTGCTTCGGTGTAATTTTTGGAGGTGACCGTGATGGAGGCGTCTGCGGGAAGGCCGTCTATGGCTTGGATGGAACCGGGCGCAACAGCCGGGACGAACGCCGTCGCCGGTTGAAGCCCGCATCCTGCCAGAACCAGCACACAGGCCAAGGCTGCGTAAAGCAGTGCCAGCCTTTGGGCACCGCGAGTTTCGGAGCGTTCGAGGCGTTTCATCGGAGCCCCTTCGGACTTGCATAGTATTCAACGACGCGGCCGATCCAATCGATAAGCAGGGCGAGCAACGCGACCAGCAACGCACCGGAAATCAGCACGCTGGGAAGGAACAAGTTCACGCCGGTGGTGATCAACAGCCCGAGCCCGCCGGCACCGATGAATGTTGCCAGAGTTGCCGAGCCGACGACGAGCACAAGCGCCGTGCGGATACCCGAGAGCATCACAGGCACTGCCAAGGGCAATTCGATGCGCATCAAGACGGCCAGGGAACTCATGCCCATGCCGCGGGCAGACTCCACCAACCGGGCGTCTACCGCCTGAATGCCCACCATGGTGTTCCGCAGCACCGGCAAGGCCGCGTAGGCGACGAGGGCGACTACGGCAGCCCAAAAACTGAAGCCAAGCCAGAACGCGAGTAAAACAACCAGTCCGATGGCTGGGGCTGCCTGCCCAAAATTCGCGATCGCCAAGACCACGCCGCTGACGCGAACCAACGGACGACGTGTCAACAACACGCCCAAGGGAATGGCACCCACCAACACAATGGCCGAGGAAACAAACGTCAGCGCTAGGTGCTGGCCGGTGTAGGCCATCAGATCACCGGGATTAAGTGTTGCCCGTTCAGTAGGGGACAGGTTCGCCACACCCAGCCACACAATGTAGGCGGCCAGAATGAGCAGTACTGCGATGGGCTGGATGAGCATGCCTTTCCATGCCGACGTCGGCTTGGAAACAACCGGGCGAAGAACGTCGCTCATTCTGCGCCGCCCTGCACCCCGATGGAGCCGGTGTTGGTGCCGACCGGGGAATCGCCGTTGGCCAGGGATGACGACTTGCGTGAACGGGTGATGGCATCCATGACGACTTCGACGGTAATGACGCCTACAAATGCCTTCCGGCGGCCGGTGACGAGCGCGGCCCCGGCGCTTGAGACCAGCATGGTGTCGAGCGCATCGCTCAAGGTTGAGCCTTCGATGACTGCGGGCAGATTGTGATCTTGCGTGGCCGGGATGACATCAAGACGGGACAGCTGGCGCCGGGACAGCCAGCTGAGCGGCCGTTTGTGCGCATCGAGGATGACGACGTGACCGTGCCCGGCTTCCTTGATGCGGGAGAGCACGTCCGCGGCCTTCTCACCGGGGAAGCCCGTGATGGCAGGGGCAAGTTCAACGTCCCGGACACGGTTTAGCGTGAGTTGTTTGAGTCCAGCACCGGCACCGATGAAGTCTTCCACGAAGGAGTTCGCGGGGGCGTTGAGGATCCTCTCCGGTGTGTCGTACTGGACAATGTGGGCGCCTTCGGAGAAGATCACGATCCAGTCGCCCAGCTTCACGGCTTCGTCAAAGTCGTGGGTGACGAAGACGATGGTCTTTTGCACCTCTTCCTGGATTCTTATCAACTCATCCTGCAGCCGCTGGCGTGTAATCGGGTCCACGGCACCGAACGGCTCGTCCATGAGCAGCACGGGGGGATCGGCGGCCAGCGCACGGGCAACGCCAACCCGCTGCTGTTGGCCTCCGGAGAGTTCGCGTGGAAAGCGGTCCCGGTATTGGTCCGGCTCCAACGAGACCAGCTCGAGCAATTCGTCGACCCGGTTTTGGATCCGGTCTTTAGACCAGCCGAGCATCTTGGGTACGATCGCGATGTTGGCGGCGACGCTCATGTGCGGGAACAGTCCGCCTGCCTGTATTACGTAACCCATCCGGCGTCGCAATTGGTCCCCGTCAATGTTCGTGACGTCTTCGTCACCGAGCATGATGCGGCCCTCGGTGGGCTCGATCAACCGGTTGATCATTTTCAACGTAGTCGTTTTGCCGCAACCGGAGGGGCCGACAAGCATCACCATTTTGCCGGCTGGAATTTCGAGCGTAATGCCGTCGACAGCGGGCTTGATTTGGCCCGGATAGCGCTTGGTTACCTGATCGAGCAGGATGCGGCTCGAGGCGGGGGTCTCACTCGGGGGGCTGCTAGTTTCCGACACGGATACCTCGCGAAATGGTTAGGCGGCCGAGGCCGACGAGAAGAAGATCCAGGATCAAAGCGAGGATGACGACGCCGATAACCCCGACCCACACGCTTTCGATCGCGTTGGCGCCGCCGAGACGCGACAGGCCGGAGAAAATGAAACCGCCCAGCCCGGGCCCCAGTGCGTATGCAGTCACGGCGGCAACTCCCATGACCATTTGCGCTGAAATGCGCACTCCCGTCAGAATGATGGGCCATGCCAGTGGAAATTCGATGGTGAGCAAGGTGCGCATGCGCCCCATGCCGATGCCGCGGGCCGACTCCACGATGGCACGGTCGATTCCCTGAAGTCCCACGACTGCGTTGCGCAGGATGGGGAGGATTGCAAAGAATGTCACGACAATTACTGACGGGGTGACGCCGAACCCGAACGGGACGATGAGGATGCCGATCAAGGCGAACGAGGGGATTGTCAGTCCGACGGCGGAAACCCCGTTGGCAACGGAACTGAGCTTGGGGCTGCCATACACAACAAAAGCGATCAGCAACGCGATGAGCGTGGCCAGGATGAGGGATTGCGCCACCAGTGAGAAGTGCTGCCAAGAGCCAAACCAGACCTGCGGCCATCGGTCAACGACATAGTTCCACCACATCGTCTTGCCCCTCCCGTTGAGTGTCTGCAACGGTAGCCCTCTTGGGACAGCCCCGCAAGGGGTCGGCAATCACATGCCAGGGTCAGGCGTTTCCGATCCAACGGCTCAGGCGGGACGCGCCGAACTCGTCTTTTTCCGCGGAGATTGCCTCCGTCGCCGTCTCAAAACTGCCGAAGGGAGGCTTGCCACCAGCAAAGGTAACGTCGACCCGGGCTACGCTGCCACTGCCGAATTCGACATAGCAAATTCCATTGCCGTCATAGTTGAGCGAGCCGTCGGTGGAGGTGATCCGCGCGGCGATGAGGTCGGCGACAACCACTGCCTGGCCTTCGGAGAACACTCCCGCCTTTGCTGTTCCCACACTGGTGACATCTCCAATGGCAAAGACATCGGAGTATGTGGTTTCAAGCGTCAACGCATTCACGGGGATCCAACCGTCCACAGCCATCCCGGATGCTGCCACGACCGGCGGCACCACATGTTTGGGCACCCCAAGGAACAGGTCAAACGCCATCGTCGAGTCATCGGCAAACACGAGTTCCTTCTTCTCCGGGTCCAGGCGCGAGATGGTTCGGTGCGGGTGCCATTCAATGCCGCGCTCTGCGAAGGCAGCGATCAGGGCGTCGGAAGCGGCCGGAACCGGTGGGACAGGAGTGGGTAGCGGCATGACCAAGGCAATCTCGGAACGCTCCCGCAGCCCGCGGGCACGCAGATACTCATGGAGCAGCAATGCTGTCTCGCTGGGCGCTGGCGGACATTTGAACGGTGTGGATGCAACACCGACAACCACCCGGCCGCCGTCGAATTTGTCAAGGACTTCCCGCACAGCGAAGGCACCGGAGTTTGTGTAGTATTCATGGCCGGCTTCGAGCAGCCCGGGAGTTGCCGCCGGATCGAGGTCCGCTCCAAGTGCGACGACGAGGTAGTCGCCTGTGTAGGTGCCTGCGTCAGTGACCACCTGTTTCGTGTCCGGGGCAATGGACAGGATTGTGGCGCGCACAAAATCAACGCCGGGTTTGCACAGCCGACTGTAGGGGTGGCTGACTTCCTCAGCTGTTTGCTTCCCGAACATGACGTCGAGCTTGGAGAACCCGAACACGAAGTGCTCGTTTTGGTCGATGAGGGTTATCTCGATGTCATCACCGAAGCGTTCGGCGAGACTCGCCGTCAGTTCCAGCCCCCCGAAGCCAGCTCCCAATACAAGCACATGTGCGCACATGCGGCTGCCCCTTCGTTGTTCGTCTATTCCCGTGACTTCATTCCGGGCTGCTCTGGGTGGCATCGGACTGCGCCGTCCACCATTCAGCAGGCTGGGCGACCTTGAATCTGCGGCCGGTGATCTCTGTCGGCACGATCCGGACGAAGGCATCCTTGCGTCCCGGCTGCCAAGGGAACAACGAGAGCGCGAAGCTGTCCAGAACATCGCCGGTTGATTCCAGCGCCGCAGCCGAGCCTTTCACCACAACGCTCCAGGCGATCCCGGTGTCCGCGTCCACGCCGTCGGCCTCAAAAGCCACGGGGGCAGGACCCATGGCGCCTTTGAGTTTGGTGCCGGGCGCCGTGCGGAAAACAATAGTTCCGTGGTCGACGGTGAAGTTGACGGGGAAGATCTCCGGGTGGTCCTCCAGCCAGACGGCGAGCCGGCCAACCGAGACTCCACGGAGCAGGCCCCAGCATTCGTGGGACGGCAAGACTTCAGTCGCTGACTTTGCTGGTGTGTCATTCATGTCTTTGAGCCTAGTAGCTTTGCACCAGTTCGGGTAGGGCGTTCCGACCCTACCCAAACGGCCTGAATCTTCACCTTTTGAACCGTTGGATGAACTTCTGGCTATACTCGCAGTTAGTGACACGGGGTGCCCTCGAAAGGGCTGAGAGAAGACCCGTTGAACCTGATCTAGTTAGTACTAGCGAAGGGATGTCAAGCGACTTGCGTCCAGGGCTGCCACTACGGTGCAGCACTGGCCCACGCGTCATCTCTTTGCCTTCAAAAGGTGGAGAATATTGTGAAAATTACTGATCAAATTGTTTTGGTGACCGGCGGCGCGCGCGGTTTGGGTGCCGCGGTGGTGAATGCCTTCCTAGAAGAAGGCGCAAGGGTTGTCATCAACTACCGCAACAGTGCAGGAGCGGCCAGTGATATCGCGGCAAAGGCTGGGCCTGAACGGGCAGTGGCCTTGCAGGCCGATGTCACCGACCCGGAACAAGTCCAAGGATTGCTGGCTGCGGCGCACCAGCATTTTGGTGCGCCGGTAACCACGGTGGTCAATAACGCGCTGGCTGACTTTTCCTTCAACGGGGACGGCCGCAGCAAACCGGGGGAGTTGGACTGGAACGAATTTGATGCGCAGTTCTCCGGCAGTGTCCGCGGGGCGTTGAATACGATCCAGCTTGCCCTGCCGGGAATGCGCAGCGCCGGATTTGGGCGTGTGGTGAACATTGGCACGAACCTGTTTCAAAACCCGGTTGTCCCCTACCACGACTACACGGCTTCCAAGGCAGCTTTGCTGGCGTTGACGAGGACACTGGCGGTGGACCTGGGCCCGGAGAATATCACGGTGAACATGGTCTCCGGCGGGCTGTTGCGCACTACCGATGCCAGTGCAGCCACGCCGCCTGAGGTTTTCGACTACATCGCGGCCAACACACCGCTGCGCAGGGTCACCTCACCAGCGGAACTTGCCGATTCGGTGCTCTTCTTCGCTTCTCCGTGGGCACGCTGTGTCACCGGCCAGAATCTGGTGGTCGACGGCGGCCTGGTGATGAACTAGTGGCACCGCGGGATCGCTCTCGAAAGCTACATTTCAACGCTTTCATTCACGGCTTTGGCCACCACAACGCGGCTTGGCGGCAGACAGCGACCAACCCACGCGAACTTTTGGGCGTGGACTAATACCAGCAGTTGGCCCAGGTCGCTGAACGGGGACTTTTTGATGCAGTGTTCCTAGCCGACGGCCACGCAGTAGGGGATGTGGAGAACGGACCGTTGTGGAACCTGGAACCACTGACACTGCTCTCTGCCATGGCCCACGGGTTGTGGTATTCATGGGCTGGCGACGCGGTTCTTGCAGATCCGGGCGGCAAATATGCCAACTCCGAGAAGATCCGCCCGATCATGCATGAAGGGGAATATTTTCGCGTTGACGGGCCGCTAAACGTGCCTAGCTCGCCACAAGGGCGTCCCGTGTTGTTTCAAGCGGGCGCGTCGGCCCCTGGCCGGGACCCTGAGCAAGTACTCATCATGCCGGGATTGGTCACGTATATAGGGAGCACCAAGAAGGCGGCTGCAGCCGCACAAGAGGCCGCAGACAGCCACCTTCCCGTGGAAAACTCGCTGGCCCAGCTGGCCGCTGGTGGCGGCCATTGCACCATGTTGGGTACCCCTGAGGAAATAGCAGACGGGATAGAGCAGTGGTTCGTTCATGGAGGCGCCGACGGTTTCAACCTCATGCCCCCGATTCTGCCCGGATCACTGGAGGAATTCGTTGCCGGGTGGTACCAGTGCTGCAGCGGCGGGGCTTGTTTAGAACGTGCTATGAAGGCAGCACCCTGCGGGAGCATCTACAGCCCGCTGCCTGAGGGGCATCGGGCTGGAAATATCTCGAGACAGTAGTTATCGTGGAAAACGAAGGCGGTCTATGAATGAATGCATAACCGCATTGAATTGAGAGGAGCTCACATGGTTTCCAAGAAGTCTTCCAACGCAGGATATACAGTTCCCGGACTGTCGCTCAAGGATGGGCACGCGGTGGCTGCCATCCTGCAGGGCCGTTTGCATGCGTTAAACGATCTCCAGCTCACTTTGAAGCACGCACATTGGAATGTTGTGGGCCGTGACTTTATTGGGGTGCATGAAATGTTGGATCCCCAAATTGAATTGGTCCGCGCCATGATCGACAAAACCGCTGAGCGCATGGCTACTCTCGGAGTATCCCCGAACGGCCTCCCCGGTGCACTCGTCAAGGAGCGTACGTGGGAGGACTACGGGCCTGACCGTGCTTCAACCAGCGTCCACCTTGCAGCGTTGGACGGAGTTTACGACGGCGTGGTTGCTAGTCACCGCGATGCCATAGCAGCCGTCGGTGAGATGGATCCGATTACCGAAGATATGCTGATTGACCAAACTGCCCAGCTGGAGCTATTCCAATGGTTTATGCGTGCACACTTGGAAGATGGAGCAGGGAATCTGCACCATGAAAAATCCGCGTCGGATAGTCCGTCTGGGGCAGCTGGCAATTAGGAGACTTTCGACGTACTAGGCGGTAGTCCAGTGTACAATTTGAAATTCGATACAGTTTCATATTGAATATTTAGTGCAAATGTTGGACCACACTCAGGAGGAATCATGGGATTCATCGGATGGATTATCCTCGGCTTGATCGTCGGTGCCATTGTTAAGGCAATCATGCCCGGCCGTGTAGGCGGAGGCTGGATCACCAGCCTCATTCTGGGCGTTGTTGGTGCCATTGTTGGCGGCTGGATCGGAACGTTGATCTTCAACGTTGACCTCGGTTCGTTCTTCAGCATCAAAACCTGGGTGTTGGCCATTGTTGGCGGCCTGGTTGTCGCTGGCATCTACGGAGCCATCACCGGACGTTCAAAGTCCAACGCATAAGAAGTTGAGCTGTGGTGGTCCTCGCGGACACGCCAAACCTCACTACTTACTGAGGGCCGGAACCATTATGGTTCCGGCCCTCAGCCGTTAAGTGGGTTTCATCGGGTGCCACACGTGCAGCTCCATCCGCGCATCCGCGAGGAATGATGAGCGCTAACCGCCGTGGGAACGGCTGGGGTCGATCAAGGCCAGTCCTGTCGCATCGTCCATGCGTTTGCGCAGGTGCGCTGGTGATTCGGTGAGGATGACCTCCATGGTCGGAAAGACGTGGAGTTTTTGCAAGTGACCGGCCACCGCAGAATAGTCTCGCCGTCCCAGCACAATGTGGGCGTGCAGTGCGGGTTTGCCATGGTCGTCTGCAATGTCACCTAGACAGGACGCCAACTCCATCTGTTCGTTGAATTCGGTGTCGAGATAGCTGCTGGTCTCCGGGTCGAAGTATCCCAATGTGGCACTGCTTGCAGCCCCAATCGCGCTAAGACTTGCAGCATTGATGTCCTGGTCCGATGCAAACGCGGTGATGGCCGCATGTGCCTCTTCACCTTTGTCCAAGACAAGCAAAAAACTTCGAAGTCCGTGATGTTCGTGCAATAGTGTCCATTTCATGCGGGAGTCCGTTCTCGTGGTTGGTGGTGTCAGCAGTGCTATTTCAGCTGTGGCAGAACGACAGCGGCGCTGGACTAAATCACTGGCGGAATTGGGGGCAGGAATGGATCCGGGTGGCTGGGGGTGTTGGGCTCCGGAACCGGAGGGAAGGGCCCGGACGGATCATGGGGTTCGGTGGGATCCACGGGCGAATCGGGATGGGGTGTTTCAGGGAACGGTTCCGGAACAAAGGGCTCCGGCTCAACGGGCTTGTGGTCATTCATCTCTGCTGCCTCTCGTAGACGTCTCATGATCATGTGCCATTGGAACTGTGTTCGTGTCATCCGCAGTCAAGGATGTCCATTCAAGACCCATGTTAACGATCCCACGGTGGTGCGTCCATAACCCGGGGCCACGTGCGCGTGCAAAAGCGAATCGGGAAGCAGACCAAGACTGCCCGTTCGGAGCATGGATATTTTCTCCAGCCCTCGCTAGAGTCACAAACAGATGCCATACTTTGCCCAACTCCAGCGCGGAGGCTCGATCATGTCTGAACACTTCACCACACTTCAGGAAATCTTCCATTACAAGCTCGGCTCCGCACTGACCATGGAACATGATTCCTTGGACTTACTCGATGTTTTGGAGCATGCGGCCATGAGGAGTGATCTCAAGGAACACTTCAATGAACATGCCGCGGAAACGCGCGGGCAAATTGAGAACCTGCACAACTGCTTCGTCCTGTTGAGTGAAGAACCGAAACGCGTGCCATCACCGACCACCAAAGGGCTCGTCAAGGAAGCCAAGTCTGCCATTGGCAAGACGGACGACATGCTCGTGGACGCCGTCGTGCTTGGAGCCGCGCTGGAGGCTGAGCACTATGAAACGGGAGTGTATGAATCGCTCCTCGTCCTCGCCAAGGCAAGCGGAGCAACCGGGATCGCGGAGCTGCTGAATCAGAACTTGGAACAGGAGAAGGCCGCCATCGAGCAAATCAAGGCGGCAGCTGACCGCATCGCCCGGACAGATGCCGAAGAACAAGAATCCAGGGTTGAGGAGTCACACGCAGAAGACGGCGCAGGCGCCGTGCCCACGCCCGCGGTGAAGGTGCCGCGATTCATGCCACCAGGCTCAATCTAGGCCAATCGACCAAAAGCTGGACTAATGGAGAAGGAGGCCGGAGGATGAAATTTTCAGTAGGTGACCATGTGGAGTGGAATTCAGAGGCTGGAATGGTCAAGGGGAAGATCACGAAGATCCACACGGCCGACGTCGACTACAAGGGTCATACTCGCCGGTGCAGCAAAGATGATCCCCAGTATGAAATCAAGAGTGACAAAACTGATCACATTGCCATGCACAAGGGTTCAGCACTGCACAAGATCTAGTTCCTGCCGCTGAGGCCGTGATGGATGGAGAACGAATCAGGGTCTGCGCTGGCCCAGTCTTGCGCCCATTCCGGTGGCGCCTCGGCGAGCAGCTGCCCGGGAGACATCCAGTTGTAGAGTTCCGCATAGGATTTTGTGTTCATGTGCCCGATCCGGCGCCGCAGCATGACGGGGCTCAGGTCGTTTGGACCCGTGGCACCTATGGAGGCAATCATGCGCATAGCCTCACTGACCGTTGCTTCCTGGAACCTCTGCACGCGACGGCTTTTGTCCTCCACGTCCAGTGCACGTGCCCGGTGCGGGTCTTGGGTGGTGACGCCTACGGGGCAGTGGTTGGTGTGGCAGCGTTGGGCTTGGATACAGCCGGTGGCCATCATCATGGCACGGGCCGCATTCGTGTAGTCGGCACCTTGGATGATGCGTTTGATGATGTCTGTGCCGGTGGCGACCTTTCCAGATGCGCCCACGCGGACACGATCACGCAACCCGGTCCCCACCAACGCGTTGTGGACAAGCATCAGCCCTTCCGTCAGAGGCGTTCCCATGTGGTCTTCGTACTCCATGGGGGCTGCTCCTGTGCCGCCTTCGGAACCGTCCACAATAATGAAGTCAGGCGTCACTCCTTCTGCGAGCATGGCTTTGCAGATGGCCAACACGTCGGTTCTTGAACCCACACACAATTTGAACCCCACAGGTTTCCCCTGCCCCAGCTCGCGCATGGTGGCCATGAACTGGATGAGGCCGCGCGGGGTGGAGAAGACTTGATGGGCGGCCGGGCTGACGCATTTGACGCCCTCTGGAACATTGCGTGCCTTGGCGATCTCCGCCGTGACCTTCCCAGCAGGAAGGACTCCGCCAATGCCCGGCTTGGCACCTTGGCTGAGTTTCAGGGATAGGCATTTCACGGAGGGAAGGGCAGCCTTGTCGGCGAACATCGTCGGATCAAACTGCCCATCCTTGGTGCGCGTTCCGAAGTAGCCACTGCCGATCTCCCATACCAAGTCACCCCCATTGCGCAGATGGTATTCGGTGAGGCCGCCCTCGCCCGTGTCTTGGGCGAAGCCGCCCATGGCCGCGCCCTTGTTCATGGCCAGAACCGCATTGGCGGACAGTGCACCGAAACTCATGGCGGAGACGTTCAGCAACGCCATCTCGTAGGGCTGCGTACAGTCCGGCCCTCCGACGCGCACGGTGGGTGGGTCTGCCGGTGGTTCCAAGGGTGCCGTCGAATGCACCAGGTATTCATATCCCACTTGGTTGACGTCTCGTTCGGTTCCGAATGCCTGCTCTTGGTTGGTCCCCTTTGCCCGTTCGTAGATCAGCGATCGGGTGTCCCGGTCGAAGGGCCGGCCGTCATAGTTGCGTTCAATAAAGTACTGCTGGAGTTCGGGACGGATGTATTCCAGCGCGAAACGCATGTGCCCGATCACCGGGTAGTTGCGCAGGATCGAGTGTTTCTTCTGCGTGGCGTCGGCGATGGCCAGGATCATCAACGCGCCAAAGATCAGCACGGCCACCCACCACCCCGAACCGAAAAGGAGCAGAAGTGCCACCGACACGGCCGTCAAGAAAACCAATACGGAAACCATCACCAGCCTGAGCATGCCTTCAGCGTAGACCAGGGGAATCCTGCGCGAAAGGTATGAGCTGAAACATCACTGAGGCTTGACGGAAACTTCCGTGTTGGCGGCATCCTCGGGCGGTTCTGCCGATGTGTCCGGTGGGTCATCCCGGCCAGTCCAGGTCTTGACGATCGACCAACCCACGGCAGTCAGCGGAACCGCCAACAAGGCACCCACCAAGCCCGCCAACGTGGTACCCGCTGCGAGCGCTAGCAGGATGACAAGCCCATGAATTCGCAGAACCTTGCCCATCAGCAACGGCTGCAGGACGTGGTGTTCGAGCTGGTTTGCCCCTACAAGGACCACGAGCACCACGAGCGCAGGGACGGGACCGTTGAAGACCAAAGCCACCACGACTGCCAATGTTCCAGCGGCCGTGGCACCCACTATGGGAATGAAGCCACCAATAAAAACGAAGAGGGCCAGTGGCAGCGCCAACGGGACGTCCATGATGGCCAGTGCCAGTCCAATGATCAGCGCATCCGTAAGTGCAATCAACGCTGTGCCCCGCACATA
>NZ_JAUNVV010000009.1:0-28432 GCF_030540645.1 Arthrobacter sp. | reverse complement strand
CCAGTCCAATGATCAGCGCATCCGTAAGTGCAATCAACGCTGTGCCCCGCACATACCCACCCAACACGATTGCACCATGGTCCGCCGCCATAAAGGCCTTTTCGCGTTGACCTGCGGGGAGGAAGCTGAAAAGGAAATCGCGTATCTTCGCCCCGTCTTTGAGGAAGAAGAACAAAATGACGGCCATAAGGATTGCGCCAACAGTGACCTCGCCAGCGACGCGAATGCCAGTCAGGGCTTCAGAGCCGAAGGTGGTGCTCAGAATAAACTTTTGCGCCGCATCACGGAAGGATTCAATCTGTGCGTCACTCACGGGGAAGGGGCCGCCATTGAGCAGCTGGTGCAGCCGGTCTATGCCAACGTCGGCCTGGAGAACAAGACCCTTTGACTGGGACCTGATCAGAAACACGACTCCCACTATGACGCCGCTGAACACGGCCAAGATGGCCACGAAGGACGTTAACACCGCCAAAGCCCGTGGCCAATGGCGCCTGTCGAGCCAGCGGACCAATGGTCCGATCGCCGAGGCTAGAATGAGCGCCAAAAGGACCGGCGTGACCACCAAAGGTACCCGGGTGACAGCCCAAATAACTACAGCGGCGAGCGCGAGAACCAGGAGTGTCTGGAGAGCACGAATAGCCGAGCGGCCAAGGCCGTCGCCCCAAATAGCAGGGAGCCCTTCTGCCAGGCTTCTAGCGCGACTTTTTGCGGATTGTTCCGGCATTGTGCGACCTCCCAAGCTGTCGTTTTCAGTTTGCGCCATGGTCATCAGTGGCGCAATAGTTCAGGGCCGCAACTCGTGGTGCTTGGCGGGAACCTCGCACGGCGTTGCACCTGCTACTCTGCCGCGGGACGGCGTCGTTGCTGTTTTGTGGCTGAGCGTTGCTCCTTGGCGGCACGGTGCCGCATCTTCGAGCCACGTGAAGGTCTGGACTTGCGGCGCGGTGGAGCAGTTGGTGCCAGGGCTGAGACAACGAGTTCGGCCAATTTGGTCAAGGCGATCTCGCGGTTGCGCAGCTGCGAGCGCTGTTCCGAGGCGGCTATGGTGATGGTCCCGTCAATGAGACGGCGTGCCAACCGATCCATCAACAGCGCTCTCTGTTCCTGGCTGAGGACGGCAGAAGCTTCGATGCTCCACGAAAGCTCAACCCGGCTGTCCGAGGTGTTGACATGTTGGCCGCCAGGCCCTGAAGAGCGCGAAAACCGCCAATGGAGCTCTGCGGCCGGTATCGTGAGCGCGGGCGATACCTCAAGATCCATTCCCCAAGCATCCCACAAGCCAGTCCACTGCCCCTGTTTGCCACGGTACGGTGTGCTCAATCCGCGGTAATATTTTTGACACCCTGACTGTAACGTTATCCACTGTTTAAATGACTCTAGATAACAGGGCTGCCTTCATTGCGCGTACGCTGAAACAGCAGGCTGGCGCCATGCGGGTGGGGGAGAAGCTGCCATCGGTCCGCGAGCTGACCCGGACTCATGGGGCCAGTGCCGCCACCATCTCCCAAGCCATCACCTCGCTCTCAGCCCTCGGTGTCCTGCGCGCGGAGCCCGGACGCGGCACATTTGTTGCCGGCCGTAGCGACACCGAGCAGCCTGAACCGGACTATGCGTGGCAGTCTTCGGCCTTGGGCCGCACCCGCGTCGATGCAAATCGTGCTGGAAGAGCCGGTGGCAACGGTGCGACGGGGCAGGTACAACTCTCCTGGGGGTATCTGGCGCCGGAACTGCAGCCCTTCGATGAATTGCGCACGCTCGGCGCCCGGTGCGCGAAGAGCCACCGCGCCTGGACCATGGCCCCGCCCACGGGTCTGCATGAACTGCGCCAGGCTTTTGCAGCAGGTTTCGACGCTGAAGCCGAGGATATGCTCATCATGCCCGGCGGGCAGCAGTCGCTGGTTTTTGCCATGCGCACGCTGGCCGACCCCGGCACCACCGTCATCACCGAAAGCCCCAGCTATCCGGGAGCAACTTTGGCCGCCCAAGCCGCTGGGCTTCGCATAGCAGCGGTGCCGTCGGACGCGCACGGCATCCTTCCTGACAAGCTCGCCGACGCTCTGGAGCGCACGCACGCCAAGCTCATCTACCTCCAGCCCTGCTACGCCAATCCGAGTGGTACGATTCTGAGCCCGGAGCGTCGTATTGAAGTTCTCGCGTTGGCCAAACGCCATGGCGCATTCATCATTGAAGATGATTGGGCTAGGCATCTCTCCCTTGAAGGAAAGCCACCACTGCCGCTGTTCACCCAAGATCCCGACGGGCATGTGGTCTCCATTGCCACCCTCACGAAACCGGCAGCACCGGGACTACGCATCGGAGCTCTGGCAGCCAGGGGCCCTGCCGGGGAGCGGTTGCGCACCGCCCGCATTGCCGATGACATGTGCGTGCCCCCACTCACCCAGGAGATCGCTCTTGGACTGTTGAGCTCCGGGGCCTGGCCCAGGCACATCAAACGCCTGCGCACTGGCTTGCGCGAGCGACGCGACGCCATGGTTGCTGAAATCAGTGCCACGATGTCCGGAGCGCGGCTGGTCATCCCCACTGGCGGCATCCACTTGTGGGTGCGCCTCCCTGATGGCAGCGACACGACGGCTTTCACTTCAGCCGCCCAGGCTGCCGGGGTACTGATCGGCGACGGAAAGCACTACTACGTGGACGAGCCGCCTGCTCCGCACGTGCGCCTCACCTACAGCGCCGCGTCGATTCCGCAAATCCAGGCGGGTGTGCGTCGGATCGCGACGCTGCTCTGAGCGTTACCGGCGCAGGTTGTGCCAAGGCCACTCAGGACTATTGACGTATCGCCAGGTCCGGAGGAATGTGAAACTAAGCCATTCTGTTCAAGGCCCATGGGGACCACGGCGTGGTGAAGGAGGAGTCATCATGGCCAGAACCAATTCTCGGTACGGATGGGTCCGAGATCTACCGGACCAGCGCGACTTTCTCTTCGCAGCGTCACATGCCGTCCAAGCGAAACTGCCTCCCGCCGTCGACCTCGTCCCGAAGTGTCCGCCCGTTTACGACCAGGGCCAGCTGGGCTCGTGCACTGGCAACGGTGTGGCCGGAGCGATTCAGTTCGATGCGCTGAAGGAGGGCCTGAAAGACACTTCAGTGCCTTCGCGCCTTTTCATTTACTACAACGAACGTGTCATCGAAGGGTCAGTTGAATCCGACGCCGGGGCGCAGATTCGCGATGGCATCAAAACGGTTGCCGTCACCGGCGTCTGCGATGAAACCCTGTGGCCCTATGACATCACGAAGTTCATACTCAAACCGCCGGCCAACTGCTATGAGGCGGCTAAAAATCAGTGCGCCATCGTCTACTCCCGGGTTGGCCAAACACTGAGCCAGCTCAAGGGGTGCCTGGCATCTGGATACCCGATCGTCTTTGGCTTCACGGTCTATGACAGCTTCGAAAGCCCACAGGTTGCCAGCACCGGTGTGGTTCCGATGCCGGCCGCGACCGAGAGCGTGCTGGGCGGCCATTGTGTGGTGGCCGTCGGTTACGACGACGCCCAACAGCGCTTCACGTTCCGCAATTCATGGGGCGAAAGTTGGGGAAAGTCCGGCTATGGCACCATGCCCTACTCGTACCTGCTCAGTAGTGCCCTGTCCAGCGACTTTTGGACGGTGAAGAGCACGAGTTAGCAAACGGGCGCTGAAGCACGACGGCGGTGCCCCGCCTGTCTGGCGACTCACCTAGGCAGGTGCTTGTTCACGAAGCTTTGCGGGGCGTCGCGCGCTCCGGAGCGCGTCTGGCAAGACGCTTCTTGAGGAAGATGAGTGGAAGCAGCCAGACGCCCAGCGTGGTAACCACCCATACGATCAGAGCTGCCAGAACCCAAGTAAGTAAACCGTTGATGCTCAGTCCATTGGGGAAAAACTGGGCCACAAACAAGGCTGCCAGTGCCGAAATCAGTCCCAACCCTCCCAGTGCCGCCGGCGCATAGCGGCTAGCCATTTTGGCAACGAACGGTGCCAAAATGGACTGTGCGATAGCGAAAACTAGGACGGCGACGAAAAAGCCAGACCACTGCAGATGGAAGTCAGGCAGGATCCTGGACGTGACAAGTAAAGCCAGCGCGGAGGTGGCAACGTAAATCGCGGCGCGTATCAAGAAGATGACCATGGTGATGAGTAGAGGAAACTATTCACCCCTTGCTCATGGTTCCAATCGCAGGACACGGACAAATGTCCACCTTGCGGAAGATTTTCGGGCTCTGGCGGCTTTCCAGCATCAGGAGGATGATGGGAGAGACAAAGAAATGCTTCCGGCATCCTACTAAGGAGTTGACCCACCATGGATATGTGGGGATTGCTGATAGTAATTACATGCATACTTTTGGTAACCATCGTGATGGGGCTTATCGCCACGCACGGTACCTACAAGAAGCCGTCTCACTAAAACCTGCCACCAGGTTTTTAGCACATGCCCGAGCCTCCAGCCAGCCGTCCCTCAGTTGAGGTAACTGACCCAGGAACAGCTGAGCGTCCGGTGTGCCTAAAGGACACAAAAGGTTTGGAATCCACCACCGGAACAGCGGAAGCAGAGGGCATGGCGAAATCTTCAGATGGCCAGCTGTGGGCTCTGACCCATGCCGAACGTGGTTTGCTCGCAGAGGACCTGAAACGCCTAAGTCCAAAGCAGTGGCGGCACGTCACCCTTTGCGGGCGGTGGGATGTGGAGCAAGTCGTTGCACATCTCACTGCTGCGGCGAGCTTGAATCAATGGATGTGGCTGCGCAGCATGCTCGGCGCCCGTTTTCGCCCTGATGTGCATAACCAGCGCCGATTGGACGAGCACCGGGGTGCCAACCCGGATGAGACCCTGAACCTATTCTGTGCTGTCATTAATAGCAGCATTGCGCCGTCCTCCGATACGGCGGCATTTCTGGGTGAGGTGATCGTGCACTCGCAAGATATCCGCCACCCCCTCCAGATTGCCCATACACCCGACATTGAGGCTCTCACCGCTGTCGCCGATTTCTACGCGAAGCGTAACTTCGCGGTTCCCAGCCGTACGCGTGCCTTAGGGCTGCAGCTAAGGGCTGATGATGGACCTTTCACTGCAGGTACGGGTCTACTGGTGACGGGATCCACGCTTTCCTTGGTCATGGCGATGGCCGGGCGTATTCCGTATTTGCAGAACCTGGATGGACCTGGAGTTTCACTCCTCCAGTCACGCATGCTCAGCCCCGCCCATGGATCCTCGAACTGAATCGACTTGACAGTGGCATGAGGGCTGGCCTGTTCCTCACATGGTGTTGCTTCCCGATTCGAGGTTTGGGCTGACATGAGTTCACGACCTGCCGTGGTGCTAGCCAGCGGGCAGCCTGTCTGTTACTGAGGGGTTGACGGGGGGATGGTGTTTGGCCGTTTTTTGTTTCCTGCTCCCCTTAGTTCCTGCCCAGGGTGGGTGGTGGTTTCCACAATTGGGGTGCTGTTGGGGGCTGGTGAAGTCAGTGACGAATAGCGTCCATGTATTCATGCCAAATCGTGAAGTGTGTAACACATGTTCGAGTGAAAGAACCGCGGGAAGCTGCCAAGGATTCGTTCCTGTTTTAGGCGGCGGGACTAGACATCTAGCCAATGGTGTACGCAGGGCATGAATTACTGCAGTACAGCTTGTAGTCTGAAAACAATGAACTTGGCTGTGTCTGACACCTACTTGAAGAACATGAAGATATCCCATGGACCAACGCACCATCATTGTCACGGGCGCCAGCGGTGGCATCGGGGAAGCAGCCGCGCGAATGCTGGCACAGACCGGGGACAGGATCGTTGTGATTGGACGTTCGGCGAAGCGGACCCATGCAGTTGCTGCGGACATTGGTGCAGATTGCTTTGTGGCGGACTTTTTGAGCCTCGAGCAAGTACATGTGCTGGCGGCAGCGCTCAAGGAGACCTATCCGAAGATCGACGTGTTGGTGAACAACGCCGGAGCTATTATGGGTCGCCGAGGGCTGACCGAAGACGGTCATGAAAAGACATTCCAGGTCAACCACCTGGCACCGTACCTGCTGACGAGGCTCCTGGAAAATGTGCTACTTGCCAGCCACACCAAGATCATCAACACTTCCAGCGTGGCTCACCAAATATACGCGAGACTTGACATTGACGACCTTGAATCTGCCCAAAAATACTCATCCAACCGGGCTTACGGCAACGCGAAGCTCGCCAACATCCTCTTCACTAAGGAGCTACACCACCGCTTCAACACCCGGGGTTTGTCGGCCGCAGCCTGTCATCCAGGTGGGGTGGCCACTAATTTTTCTGCCGGTTCTAGAAGCTACTTGCGCTTTATCTACGGCAGCGGGATGCGTTCTTACATGCTGACTCCAGCTCAGGGCGCCCAAACACTTGTCTGGCTCGCCATTGGCGAACCGGGACTTGACTGGTCATCTGGAGGCTACTATGCGAAAAGCAGGAAGGCCAGAACAAGCCGACAAGCCAAAGACCCCGAATTGGCTCGCCAATTGTGGCAACGTAGCGAGGAAATGGTGAGCACATGGTTGCCGTAACTCGTCACTGGGTGTTTCAGGGGCACATCGCCGGGTTTGGCACCGAATCAGGACTGCGCGCAGTGGTGGGAATCTGGGCGTCTTCGCCTTTCGGGGCCTTCGCCGATGCCATGGTCGAATTGCCGTCAGGCCAGAGACTACTTTTGGCTCCACGACCGGACATCGCTGATTTTATTCAAACGACTTACACCTTCGATGATGTTGTGCTGGAGCCGGTCCAGGCTGCTCTCATAGCGAACCATGGGGAAGGGCAGCTATTGACGGTCCAAGCCGGTCCGCTGAGCATCGAGGCTCAGATTGGAGGACCAACCCGACTTGGCCGACTCATGGCCTTGGTGCCGCCCGCACTGGGGGTACACCCCTGGTGGTTGACGCTGATCAATCCCGTGGCGGCTGTATTGAGTCCGGGCGTGAGGACGGCAGGGATGGCCTCACAGGGACGGCGGGAGTTCTATGGCGTTACAGGTTTGCACACAGTCAATACTGCATCCATTGCGTGGAAAGGTCGCGACGCCGGGCCGTTGGCGGATATATCACCCGGAGTACGTTTTGGCTTCAGCAGTGTTCCGGCCACGCCAGCCCTCGCCACGATACAGACCACCATCATGGGTGTCGGCCAGATGCCCTAGGGCAGTGCCATTGAACTGAGGCCCAGTGCCGAGGGCCCTCCTTCTCGAAGAACCCCACACGACCCAATGGTGCCATGGAAGTGGGACGGCTTCAGCATGCAGGATCGCCAAATCAACTTAGAGGCCCCTTGGTGGTTCCGGCCAACTAATAACCGTTTCACCGAGGTCATCTACGTGGACTCGGTGGAGCGAGTCGGTGACAGTTGGCGTTCATCAGGGTCAGGCGAATGAAGGGTCTTTCGCTTAACGTGAAACTGGCTGAGAACCTCCCGTGACAGAGTGTCCATGCCAACGGCATGTCCATAGAATCCATCACAGTTCATACACGTATAGCTGATTTCCAGGCTTTTGCTGCGGATTAACCAGGCGTGCTCCACCCACTCGATCAAAAGGTATTCATCAGTGGTGCATTGACTGCACCAAGGACGATCAGTGACCCTCGTTGCCTCCCGAAACCGGAGACGAGTATCTGGTCTGCGACCCACAGCTATACCGCCAACCAGTTTCGTGATTGACCCCAACAAGCATCTCTTGGCCAAGACGCTACCCGGCGAACTGAGAACGGGCCAGGTCGCAGACGCAGGATTGAACATGCAGTCCTTAGACAGCGCTGCTCTTGTCCCCACCACGGAATCAGAGGAGCCATACAATGGACATTGCTGCCAGGACGATGACTAACATGCTCATTTCGAACACGAGCCATTCGGTTGTGATGCCGCGACGCAAGCCGCAAGTGCGGTTCGGTGTTGGGGGTGGGTGAGCAGCCGATCGTCCGTTCATGCGTTGCCTCGACAAACACAGCTGTGTCCACAGTCGATGTGTTGTTCATGAAGTAATGAGTGAAAAATATAACCACTCTGTCACGGGCTGCATGCCGCTCTGGCAACAAGTGCATTGGACCCCCACGTCTAAACCGATTAAGGCGCTACCGGGTCCGGGGCAACAACTGCTCTATCCGCAGTATAAATCTCAATGCCCCACCTTGTCACGGAAAATCTCTCGTTGGCAGCTGCAACCGTGCCCCTTCCAGTCGATTGGAACTATTGCCTCCATCGACGGTGCATCGTACCGTGGAGGGAAGACCTTGGGAGTCGGGCCCGGGAAGCCGGGCGTCAAGATTGGCGTGTGAAAGCAGCAGGCTGAGCAGCATGTTATCCCGCTGATTCAGGTCTTTGGACAATGATGTCCGCCGAATAGATCCGGAGACCACGATGACAGATTCGAGAAGTAAACCAGTAGAAATTTCTGTGCACTTTGGCCCTGACGAATGGAACGAAACGGGTTTGGCTGCGTTGGTGGCTTCCTATCAGGACATGATCCAGGCCATGGGAGCGCCTGCGAAGGACACTGTTACACACGTCGACAAACAAGAGGACGGTTCCGTCCGCATTCGCGTCAGCTGGGATCGCCGAGGCACCGTCATGCAAACGATGACCGGGAAGGACGCCGCGGGCAGGCTTGTTCCACACGGGAACGAGCCTGGACTCATCATGTATACGGAAGAAGACGGGGCTACATACCTGGAGCTTCCAGGCACGCAACCCCCTGCCCCACCGATTCCTGTTGTGCCGGCTCCTGGACCTGACCCAGCAAACCACCCGGAGAAGAAGTCTTCGGTTCCTTGGACTTGGTTTGCGGGAATTGTTGCCGGCCTGCTGGCAGCCGTTGGGGGTATTGGCTGGTTCCGACGCAAGACCAAAAACAACTGATCACAGCCCAGCACTACTAGCCTTGACGCGTCTTGATTGCCGGCCCATATTCTCCGATGTGCGCCATGCTTCTTACATTCTCGTGAAGCCCTGTGTGGACTCAACGTTGTTCCTCAACCTATATTCACTCGATAGATCATGAGCGCCCGACTCTACCCAAGGATTACCCCCGCTATCCGAATGCTGCCAACTCGACTTCTTGGCGTTTTCTGTGACTTTCCCGGGTGTATGTGGGACATCTAGTTTTTCCCTTGACCGCTTCCTTGGATGTGGCTAGGGTCAAAAATAGGTGCTGAGAGGGGTATGTCTGCCCCGGCCCCAGCAGTGTTGCCTATGGACTTGATACGGCGTAAAGGGGCTTCTGGCATGTATCAACAACAACGACAGGATCTCGTTCCACACCGCGCCCTTCCACACAGCACCGAGAGTCGCAGGTGCCGTCTGCACGGTTACGCGTTCCAGGAACGCCCCATGCACCGATCGCCAGACACTGACTGCACCACGGCATTGGAACACTATTCATTGAACGCGGCGAAATCAAATGAACCAGCCACCTCTCCGATCATGATCGATGGCAAGGCCCTTCAGAAATACCCGGGGATTCGACGGCGGTCACTCTGGCCGTGTTGTCGAAAAAGGCATCCCGGCAATCGCCTTGTTCACCATAAATCGCTTCCGCACCCCAAATTACGTGACGCAGAGGCGCAGACGAACGATCGATTTCCTCAAACAGAGTCTGAGTTTGACTGACGGTGTCCTTGCATGACTAAGCGAAGAAGGATGAAAAATGTTTAAGCGACCACGCAGTGAAGCGGCCAACGATGTTGCGGCCGTTGTCTATGGGATCGACCGGATGGTGAAGAACGTCGAGACGGGGCGCTTCGAGCGGAGTTTGGCGGGCTTGAGCGCTATTGGAGCACTGGTTACCTCAGCCGAGATTTATTTTGAACACGACAGCGCCAGCTTTGGCAACAAGTGGATGTGGGTTCCTGTTGCCCTCGGTCCGGTAGGGGCAGCGGCGGGCTTCGCCGGGGTATTTAGCCGCCGTATGGCAAAGACCGTGCTGCCTGTGGTCTCTGCGATTATCGTTGCCAACGGTCTGCAGGGCACTTATCTGCACGCACGAGGCATCCACCAAAAGCCTGGGGGCTTCAAGAATTTTCGCTACAACATGGAGATGGGGCCACCTTTGATGGCGCCGCTGTTGGTAACCATGGTGGGCGGGATGGGGATTCTGGCGGCGGTTTTGAGGCGGGAGAAATGAGCAGCCTCCCATTGGACCCCAGTGCCGGGGGAGGACGGTTCCCGGGTTTCGATGTGATGGGCCAGGAAAATCATTGGGATGAGGTGACAAGCGCCGTCGTCGTTTCGCGGTTGGGCATGCCGCCGGATATCCGCTTCTTTAACGCCGCCGAGGAGGCGACTGCCACGGCCCTGTGCGATCAGTTACTTGACCAGCGCGAACCGCCACGGGTGCCGGTGGTCAACATGGTTGATGCGCGGCTGGCTGAGGATCAGACGGACGGTTGGCACTACGAAGGGATGGCCCCCGATGGGCAATCGTGGCGCGATTCCCTGTCCGCGCTCGACGAGGATGCCATGGCGCACAGCGGTTGTGCCTTTGCTGAGGCTGCGTGGGAGGCCCAGACAGCAATTCTTCAGGCAGTCCAAGATTTGGGGTCCGAGGATTGGCATGGAATCCCGGCATCACGGGTGTGGAGTCTGTGGACCCGCTACGCATGCACAGCGTTCTACTCCCACCCGTGGGCGTGGGAAGAGATAGGATTCGCCGGTCCCGCCTATCCGCGCGGCTACAAAAATATCGGCGTGAACAAGCTGGAACCGTTCGAGGTCGCCGACGCCCATCCTGCTCAGGACCCACTGCGAAAGGGAACCTCATGAACCGCGTCCGGGAACGTAACGAATCGGCTTGGCTGCTGCCGGCCGGGCCCGGCATCAACCACCGTCTGCGTGATGACATGCGCATATTTGATGACAGCGACGAGGTTGACGTTGTCATTGTTGGGTGTGGTGCTGGCGGCTCAACGATGGCGCAGCGTCTGGCCCGGGCTGGCTGGAGTGTTGTGGCCATGGACGCTGGCCCGTTTTGGGATCCGGAGAAGGATTGGGTCTCGGACGAAGCAGGTTCCCACCACTTGTATTGGACGGAGCCGCGTGTGATCGGTGGGGCGGATCCGGTGCCGCTGGGGTCCAACAACTCCGGCCGTGGGGTGGGCGGTTCGATGATTCATTACGCCGGCTATGCTCCACGGTTCCACCCCAGTGACTTTCGCATTCACAGCACAGACGGAGTCGGGGCAGACTGGCCGCTGGAATACAACGACCTCAAACCGTACTACGCGGACATTGAAGAGGAACTGCCGGTGGCCGGAGATGACTGGCCGTGGGGGGACCCCCACTCATACCCGCAGCGTCCGCACCCGGTGTCCGGCAATGGCGACATGTTCCTCCGCGGCGCCCTCGCGTGCGGGATCACCGCCAAAGTGGGGCCTGTGGCTATCAGCAACGGCCGTTTCGGCAACCGTCCGCACTGCATTTACCGCGGTTTTTGTTTGCAGGGCTGCAAGGTGAACGCCAAAGCCTCTCCACTGATTACGCATATTCCGGATGCGCTGGCGCATGGGGCCGAGGTCCGTGCGGACTCGATGGTCACACGGATCGAGGTGGATGAGCACACCGGCAAAGCGACCGGCGTGCACTACAACCGGCGGGGGCGCCAACGCTTCCAGCAGGCCAAGACGGTGGTTGTTGCAGGCTACTCGATCGAGACACCGCGGCTGCTGCTCAATTCAACATCCACCCGATTCCCCGAGGGCTTGTGCAACGACTTCGACTTGGTGGGCCGCTACTTGATGGTCCAAGGAGCACCGCAGACCGCCGGACGCTTCGATGACGAGGTCAGGATGTTCAAGGCGCCCCCGCCGGAAGTCAGCACCGAAGAATTCTACGAAACGGACCCTAGCAAGGACTACAAGCGGGGCTTTTCGATCCAAACGGTGTCACCACTGCCCATCACCTGGGCTGAGCATGTCGCCGCACAAGGACACTGGGGCGCCAGGTTACGCCAGTACATGAGCGACTACGTGCACTGGTCCTGCCTCGGGGCACTGTGCGAGTTCCTGCCGCTGCCCGAGAACCGGGTTGTGTTGTCCAGCGAGTTGGACCGCCATGGGCTGCCCGTGGCCCAGTTCAACTACTCCCGGTGCGAGAATGACCGGGCGCTGATGAAGGCAGCCCAATCCGTGATGGAGGAAATGCTGAAGGCTGCCGGGGCGGATGAGGTCATCACCATCAACCGCTATGCCCACCTTGTCGGGGGGGCACGGATGGGAGCCGATGAACACAGCGGCGTGGTCGACGGCGACTGTCGCAGCTTCGCCGTACCGAACCTGTACATCACCGATGGAAGCGTGCTGCCCACTGAAGGCAGCGCGAACCCGGCGCTGACCATCATGGCCATCGCGGCCCGAGTCGCCGACAGGATGACCGGCGGCAACCATGCAACGCAAGGAGACCGGTCATGATGGACGCCATCATCGACCATGTAGAGACCAGGGTGTACACGGTTCCCACCGACAGTCCTGAAGCGGACGGCACCATCGCGTGGGATTCGACCACCATGGTGCTGGTGCGTATCAGCTCAGGCGGCACTACCGGAATGGGCTGGACCTATGGTGCGCCGGCCTGCGGGCAGGTCGTCAGCGACGTTCTGGCACCAATCATCACGGGACGAAGTGCGCTGGACATTGGTGGCTGCTGGGAGGCAATGGTCAAGGCGGTACGCAATAGTGCCCGGCAGGGCGCCATTGGATACGCTATTTCCGCAGTGGACATCGCACTGTGGGACCTGAAGGCACGGTTGCTGGAACTGCCACTGCACAAACTGCTAGGCGCTGTCAGGGACAAAGTCCCGGTCTATGGCAGCGGCGGCTTCACCACCTACACACCCCAACAGTTGGAAGACCAGCTGGGCGGCTGGGCCCATGAACAACACATCCCCCGCGTGAAAATCAAAATCGGTGAATCGTGGGGCACCGAACCGGAACGGGACCTCGCCCGAATGCGCCAGGCACGGCACGTGAGCGGCGAGGACGTTGAACTTTTCGTCGACGCCAACGGCGGCTACACACGCAAACAAGCCATCCGCGTTATGGAAGCTGCCAACGATCTTGATGTGCGCTGGTTTGAAGAGCCCGTCTCCTCGGATGACTTGGCTGGGCTGCGTGAAATCCGTGATGCGATCAGCGCTGACGTCACGGCCGGTGAATACGGGTTCGATCTGGTGTATTTCCGCCGCATGTGCGATGCGCAGTCCGTGGACTGCCTCCAAATCGATGCCTCCCGGTGCGGAGGCATCACCGAATGGCTGCGTGCAGCCGCCGTTGCCGCCTCCCACGGGTTGGAGGTGTCCGGGCATTGCGGCCCCCACCTCCACGCCCACGTCGCCGCCGCAACACCGAATCTGCGCCACCTTGAGTGGTTCCACGACCACGTGCGAATCGAGACAATGTTCTTTGACGGGACCTTGAATCCCCAAGGCGGCACCATCACCCCCGACAGTTCAGCCCCGGGCAACGGACTGACCCTGCGTAGCAGCGACATCGAAGAATTCCGGGTGCGATAGGAACGCAGCAACCAGCAAGGAGCAGCTATGAAAACGGCACCCTCAGGACGCCAAATCGAACTCCGCCGCGGCGAGCAGCGGGTCGTCGTGACCGAAGTGGGCGCGGGTCTGCGAACGTACATGGCAGGCACACGCCCGGTCATCGACGGCTACCAGGAGAGCGAACGGTGCACGGGAGCGCGCGGGCACTCGCTGATCCCTTGGCCCAACCGCATCAAGGCCGGAAAGTACAGCTGGAGGGGTGTCGAACAGCAACTTGACCTCACCGAACCGGCGTTCAACGGCGCCATCCACGGCCTCACCCGTTGGGCCGCCTGGCAGCTGCTCGAGCACGAGGACGACCATGCCTCCTTCGGACACGTCCAGTACGCCTGCCCTGGCTGGCCGTGGGTGCTTGAGTGCCGGATTGACTACAGCCTGGATGACACCGGATTGACAGTGCGCACCACCGCAACAAACCTCAGTGATAGTCCGGGCCCGTACGGCGCCGGCGCGCATCCCTACCTCAGCGTTGGAACCCCGAGCATCGACATGGCGCAGGTACGCGTTCCCGGCTCGCTCTACCTTCCCGTGGATGAGGTGGGCATTCCCACCGGACGGGAACCTGTTCAGGGCACCCACTACGACTTGCGTAACGAGGAGCTGTTGGGCGGGCGGAAAATCGATGTGGCCTATACGGATTTGGGACGCGACTCCGACGGCCGAGCCCGGGTCAGGCTTTCAGTGCCCGACGGACCGGCCGTAGCGCTGTGGGCTGATGAGGGGTACCCATACCTTGAAATCTTTACCGGCGACTCCCTGCCCCAGCCCGGGCGCAGGCGTTCCGGCCTCGGGGTGGAACCCATGACGTGCGCGCCGAACGCTTTCAATTCCGGGGATGGTCTGCTTACTCTTGAGCCGGGCCAGGAACACAGTGCATGCTGGGGGATCGAACCCTATGCTTAGGAACACAGGGCACACCGGACCCCGCCACGGGTGGGATTAACCGTGGGCAGCCGGGAGCCGGGCCTATTCACTTCGGCGGAACGCTTGCGAGACAAAATCCGTTCGACGTTCTGGGTCGTGCCGGCACTCTGTGTCCTCGTCTCGATTGCCTTTGCGCTGGTCCTGATCACCGTGGATCAGTGCCTGGACACGAACAACGGTGCCGAGTTTTTTTACCCTGGGGGACCCGACGGCGCACGCAGCCTGCTGTCCTCCGTCGTGACGGCCATGATTTCCTTTACCGGGTTGGTTTTCTCCATCACTATCGTGGTGCTCCAACTCACCAGCGGACAGTTCTCCCCCCGCGTGCTGCGGTTTTTCCTGCGGGATAGGACCGTAAGGTTCTCGCTTGGCATCTTTATCGCCACATTTGTCTACGCCATGATGGTGGAGCGGTCGGTGGTGGGGGCCACCGGACAAGCGCCTTTCGTACCGCGGATCGCCGTGAGCACCGCGTTCATCTTCGTGCTCGCCAGTGTATGTTTCTTCATCGGCTATCTGGCCCGGATTGCCAACATGGTCCGGGTGGCGACCATCGTGACCGAGCTCGGCGCTGAAGCGCGACACACCCTGGATGAACGCTATGGCCCGAACCCACGCGCCGCGGCCTCCTCCGCAGCAGACCCCGCCTCCGGAGTCGGGGAGGTGAAGGCGGCTGCCGGGCACAAGGTTGTGGTGGCACTGGAGGCCGGGGTGGTGGTCGCAGTCAATGAAGCCCGACTTGTGCAGGCCGCCGAACAAGCAGGGTGTTCGCTGGCCTTGACCGTTCGCATCGGCGATTTCGTCCCAGCCGGAGCGCCTCTGTGTGTTGTCACCCAAGGCCCGGGCAACACGGTTGGGGAGACGGCCCGCCGTGGGCACTCGCTCGATGAGCAAATTCTCGAGCACATAGCCCTGGACTCCGAACGGACCTCAGAGCAAGACCTGGCTTTTAGCTTTCGCCAGCTGGTCGACATAGCAGAGCGGGCTCTGTCCCCAGCTGTCAACGACCCCACAACGGCGTGTCAATGCTTAGATATCCTCCACGACCTCTTACGCCGTCTGGCCATCCGCCAACTCCCCGACGGACGGTGGGCCGATTCAGGCGCAGTGGTTCGGTTGGTTATACCGCAATATCACTTTGTCGATTTTCTGGATTTGGCCGTCGGCGAGATTTGGCACTACGGTTCCGGAGCCGCCCAGGTGCCGCATCGATTGGCTCTTCTGTTGGAAGACCTCAGCACCGCAGCCCTGCCCGAATACCAGCAGGATCTTCAGCGGTGGGCAGCGCACATATACCCGAACGCTCATGGCTTGGACCCCGTCCCGGACCATGCCAAAAGCCCATAAACCATCACGTACATCCCCTCGTGCTGGCGGATAGCCGGCAGAAAGCAGGTACACCATGAACACGCCACAAGTTGTTGTGATCACCGGGGCAAGCGCCGGCATCGGTCGGGCGACGGCGCAGGCCTTCGGGCGCCGTGGCGCCAAGATCGGATTGCTCGCCCGGGGCCAGGCAGGGCTGGACGGGGCAAAGAAAGACGTCGAGACCGCCGGCGGTCAGGCCCTGGCCATCCCCACCGACGTCTCGGACTACGCACAAGTGGAAGCGGCAGCCGATGCCGTCGAAAAGAAGTTTGGGCCGATTGATGTCTGGATCAACGTGGCCTTCACCTCCGTCTTCGCGCCCTTCCTGAAGATTAGGCCGGAAGAGTTCAAACGCGTGACCGAGGTCTCCTACCTGGGTTTCGTCTATGGTACCCATGTGGCACTCTCCAGGATGGTCCCGGCCGGGCACGGCACCATTGTTCAGGTCGGATCCGCGCTGGGTGCCCGAAGCATCCCGCTACAATCTGCCTATTGCGGAGCCAAGCATGCCGTGAACGGCTTCACGTCCACGATTCGGACCGAACTGCTCCACGATAGATCTGCCGTGCACATCACCATTGTACAAATGCCGGCAGTGAATACACCGCAGTTCTCCTGGGTGCTCTCGCGGCTGCCAAATCATCCACAGCCTGTGCCGCCGATCTACCAACCTGAGGTCGCGGCCCGCGGGGTGGTGTTCGCAGCCGACCACCCCCAGCGAAAGCAGTATTGGGTCGGCGCGTCCACGGTTGGCACTATTTTTGTCAACAAGTTTGCCGCACCAGTGCTGGACCTGTATCTGTCTCGGACCGGGTTTAAGTCCCAGCAAACCGATAGAAAAGCTCCTGCAGACGCTCCCCAGAATCTCTGGGAACCGGCAGACGGAGCTGCCGGCCGTGATTATGGTTCCCACGGAATATTTGATGACAGGGCACACACCCACGCACCCCAGTTGTGGTTCTCTCACCATGCTCGTCTGTCAACTGGTGGTGCGATCGCCGGGGTGGGACTTACGGCCCTGTTAGTGCGCCAGCTGTGCCGATGACACGAAACAAGGACATTGCCTGTACTCACACTTAATTGCTGCGTGGTTCCGGCTGGGCTCACAGCATGGCACACCGTTGGCCGTGTGGCGGCCAGCGCCAGTGTGCCTGCTCTGCTCGTCTAAGTTGTCTCCCATGCCTTCGCAAGCCTGGCCGAGCACTCCAGCATGAGCGCATGGACAAAGGCCTGTGGAAGATTGCCGCGCAGCTGGCGCTGGGTCACGTCGAATTCTTCTGAGTACAGGCCGGGAGGACCGCAAGCGGCCCGGTTCCGTTCAAACCAACGCGTCGCGTCGACTTCACGACCTTGTTGGTGCAGGGCCAGCGCCATGGTGAATCCACAGAGCAGAAAGGCACCCTCGGCATCCTCCAGCGGTCCAGCATCCTGACGGAAACGGTAGAGGAAGCTGTCCACACCGAGTTCCTCCTCCAGGCTTTGCAATGTCACCAAAGTTCGGGGGTCATCCGCCGCGAGCCCTCCGCGAATTGGCGGCAACAAGAGTGCGGAATCGTTGCGTTCATCGTCGGGGGCCCGCTGCCATCGTCCGGTGGAATGCGTTGAGGTGGTGGCGGTCTCCGCGAGAATCCCCTCGGCCAGTGCCAACCAGCTGCCGATGCGCCCGCTGGGTGCACACTGTTTGCTGATCGCCCGCAGCCCGGCGACGCAGATGAGTCGGCTTTCCGTCCAGTTCTTGTCATCGAGTTCCCATATCCCTGCCTCGGGATCCTGCCAGCGGGCCGCGATGGCGTTAGCTGCTGTCTCAGCTGCTCGCCAGCCGTCGGCATCAAGGTGGTCGTGGCTGGCTGCGGCTGAGAACAGCAACAATGACTCCCCCAGGGCATCGAGCTGGAATTGCGCGTTGACATGGTTGCCAGCGATATCCGATCCACCGGGGTAGCCGGACAGTTTTAGCATCCGTTGGTCAGGGACCGGACCGCCGATGGTGGTGTAGGCCGGCTTCAGGTTGGGTCCGTCTTCCAGCAGCCGCTCTGAAACGAATCGGACCGCATCATCAAGCAGCGGGTGCGGGCCGGCGGCCGCGACGGCTTCCCCGGTGAAGCACTGGTCCCTGATCCACACATATCTGTAGTCGTAGTTGCGGCCTTGTTTGGCCCGCTCCGGCAAACTCATGGTCGCCGCAGCGACCATGCCGCCACCGGAGCTGGTCAGTCCTCGCAGGACCGCGTAGGCGTGGCGGGCATCTCGGGGAGTAAGAGTCTCGGCAAGGTCGGGAACCGCGTCCTTCCACGCAGCCGCCGTACTTTTCCAGGCCGTGTCAGGATCAACTAGTTCCGCGGGCAGCTCCCCTTCGCTGAGTTCCAGCACAAAGTCATGGTGTTCACCGGCCCGAACAGTGAGATCCATGGACAGGGCCGGTGATCCGTTGCCGGTGGCTGGGCGAGCATCGTCGGCCCCTAGCCACCGCACTCGCAATGAACCCGTGCGTCCTGTCCAGATCCCATCCTCGCATGCCAAGGAACGAAGGCCGCTGTGGCCAAACCCAGCCCTGGGGTCCAGGACAACGCGGACGTGAGCATCGCCGTCTACCGCCACAACCCGGCGCAGCACCACAGCCCGGCCAGGCTCTGCGGGAAACGCCAGCGCCTCCCGGCACTCGATAATGCCGGTCTCGGTGACCCACCGGCTATGCCAGACCAGTGTCCCTTCTTCGTAGTAGCCGCCCCAAACGAACCGGCCACGGGGCGTGATGGCGTAGTTGCCATGGCCGCCTATTAGGGAGGAAAAGACCGCATCGGAGTCCCAACGCGGAACACACATCCAGACAAAATCACCTTTGGGCCCGACGAGGATCCCACGTTCCCCGTCGGCTATCAGCGCGTACTCCCGCAGCACGTGTGGTGCGAATTGCCAGTCTTCTTTCGACTTCACCACTTTAATTCATCCTTGCTTCCGTTGTTCCCGTGAAATGCCACTCCTGCTATTTGTCATGGTCTTCGTGCTTGTTTCCTTGGCCGATGTGAAGTTTGCCCTTGACGCGTTCAATGCCTTCAGACACGAGGGCTTCGGCGGAATCACGGATGACGCCGAGTTCAAACGGGTCCCCCTTCAGGAGCGCTTCACCGGTATTTTTCGCATATTCGGCCGTGATGTGCGGTGGAAGCGGGGGGACGCTCCTGCTCGTGTAGGCATCGATGAGAGTGATGCCACGGTGCGCGAATGCCGCATCCCAGGCCGCCGCCACGTCGTCGTCGTGTTTAACACGGATCCCCTGAAACCCGAGCAGTTCCGCCCACCCGGCGTAGTCGATGGATTCGACATCTTGGGAGGTCTCCCACACCGGATTCGCATCCTCAGTACGCATCTCCCAGGACACCTGGGTCAGATCATTGTTGTGCAGAACCATGATGATCAGTTGGGGGTTGTCCCATTCCTTCATGTACTTCTTAATCGTGATGAGTTCGTTCATCCCCAGCATCTGGAACGCCCCGTCCCCGATGGTGCAGATAACGGGCCGCTCAGGATAGGCGAACTTTGCCGCCACCGCGTACGGCATGGCCGCCAGCATGGTTGCGAGCCGTCCGGAAAGATCCCCCATCATGCCATTGCGGAAGCGAATATGGTGACCATACCAATCGGCAGTGCTGCCAGCGTCCGCCGTGACAATGGCCTGCGGGGGCAGGCGTTTGTTCAGCTCATGGTAGACACGCCTCGGATTGACCCCGTCCTCGTAGACCAACATCGCCTGGGCTTCCATCTCGTGTTCCCACTCGATCATCTCCTTGGCGACGTTTTCCTGCCACGAAAGATCCGTCTTCGTCTCCAAGTGCGGGATGAGCGCCATCAATGTTGCTTTCACATCGCCCCAGAGATTCAACTCAGTAGGATAACGCAACCCCATTTGTTCCGGCTTCAGATCGACCTGGATCGCCCTGGCCTGCCCGCTCGGCGGCAGGAACTGGCTGTAGGGGTAGTTGGTCCCCAGGAAAACCAGGGTGTCGCAATCCTTCATCTGGTGCATGCTCGGACGGGTACCCAACAAACCCAACTGCTGGCTGTGGTGGGGAACGTCCGAGGGCACCACCTGCTTGGCACGAAGCGTCGTGATCAGGCCGGCACCGGCCAGCCGTGCCGCTTCAAGGACTTCATCGGTTGCGCCGTTGGTGCCATGGCCCACGAGGAACGTCACCTTAGCCCCCGCATTGATGATGGCCGCCGCCTTCACGATCTCGCTCTCAGGGGGAGCGATGGAAAGCGAGGGAGCCACAGCGCTGGAACGCGACACCCAGTTGGCCGGTGAAAGCTCCGCCATCTTCATGCCCTGGACATCATGGGGAAGAACGATCACAGCTGGCCCAAGCCGGACCCGCGCCGTGCGGAACGCAGTGTCAACCACAGCCTGGGCCTGCTCCGGTGAAACGATGGTCTGAACGTACACCGCCACATCGGACAAGGTCCGCTCAAGATTGCTCTCCTGCTGCGTGAACGTCCCCAACGAGGGAAGGCCCTGCTGCCCGATGATGGCGACAACTGGTTGGTTGTCCATCTTCGCATCGTAAAGCCCATTCAACAGGTGAAACGCCCCCGGGCTGGAGGTGGCAATGCACACCCCCACCTCACCGGTGAACTTGGCATGCGCCGTGGCCATCAGCGAACAGATCTCCTCATGGGTAGGACGAACATACTGCAGTCCATCGCCCTCACGTTGGGCCTTGCCAAGAGCACCATCAAACTCCCCAATCCCGTCACCAGGGAACGCGAAAACCCGGCTCACACCCCAGTCCCGAATCCTCTGGATCACAAAATCGCTTACCGTATCCATCTCACACCACTTTCACATTGAATTTCAGTTCCGGCACTGCACAACAGCGCGACTGGCGTAGCTAGGGCTGGCATAAAACGACCCGTAGCCCTCGAGTTGGATACGCTCGACCAGGACGCTGACGGACATCGCATTTCTCGTGATTGGCCCAGCTGCCCTGTGAGTTGCCGCACCCTCCCCGGCAAACCCGTTCCCTACCAGTTTTCTCTCCCACGTGTCAGGCCGCATAGGGTTTGAATGGGGGAATAGTTTGGAGACAGAATCTGGTATCACCGGATCAGCATCGGTATTTGAGGGAAGGGAAGAGTGCGATTGTGGATACATGCGTGAAGCCCCTTTCCACTGTGTCAAATTCATAGGCAACACTGCCGGGACGGGGCAGACATACCGCTGACAACACTTATTTTTGACCCTAGCCACATCCAAAGAAGCGGTCAAGAGAAAAAGGAGATGTACAACATACACACGGGAAAGTCACAGAAATCGCCAAGAAATCGTGTTCACTTCTGCATCGGACAGGGGCGGGAAGACGCACCGAGTCAAGTGGCGCGGGATGGTTTGCCGTGTTTGCTTGGCGGCGCACTCGACAGCAGCTCGGCTGTTGCAAAGAAGCAGGCGACGGCGGCGTCAGCGAAGGCGGCCTTGCGCCGTCGTCCATCGCTGAGCGCCAGAATGACCATCGTCGAGGCATGCAACAAGTCCATAACGGCGCCAGCCCGGTGGAGGAAAGTTGAACGGGGAGCCAAGCCGATGACCGCGGCTTGAAACAGGTGCCGGGCCCCAAGCACGCGGACAACCACTGTGGCTCTGCTGTCGAGCCGGTGCCGGAGAAGTCTGGCGGCGATGAAGTCCGGCCTAGTCAGTTGGCACAGACCGTAACCCGCACGCAGCGGCTCAAGGTACGTCATCACTTGAACCTGTTAGCCAGACAGCTGCTTCGGGGGTGGCAACCCGGAAACTGAAGGACTGTTCGAGATAGAGGTGGACAGAATCTGCGTCGTGGTAGTTGTATCCTACGGACAGGTCTTGGCCGGACTCAAAGAGGAAGTCACCGCCGCGCAGGCTGATGACGATCGCACCACTGACTCCGGGTGCCCAGACAAGAGGACCGCCAAGGATGTTTCGCAGATGCTCGGAAAGCAGGTAGCCGCCGCGTTCGGTGAATTCCATGACGGCTGTGTAGTGGCCAGGGCCCATGGCCATCCCAAACGGTCCGGCAATACCATTTCGTAGGAGCATGGCAACGGCTTTGGCCGCTCGTTTAGGGTAGTCATTGAAATCCTTGACCCGCGGTATGTGAGGATTCGTCGACGCGTCGGTGACTCCTGCGAAGGAGGCTTGCGGCCAGCCGTGCAGTACGGCAATGTTCTCCATGCTGGCCATGCGGACTGCTGCGTCGTCAAGGCTGTGAAGATCGACGTCGGCTGCGCCCGCATCGTTCGCCGACAGTTCACTTCTGTCCACACTAAAGTCCGAACGAACCTCAACCAATGCCAAAGTGCGGCGACGGTGTGCCGTTATGCCGCTTCCGAAAGGGCCCTGGATCGGTTCGATGCGACCCAAATTGGTTGCCGAGTGTTCCCATCCCAAAGGGCCGGCGAAGTCGACCAGCTTCCTGGCGCCCAATGCCACCATCAAACGCTCTCGGGCTTCCTTGTCCAAAAGCTCCCAACCTTTGTCGGAGATGGGGGCATGTTCGCGAAGCAGGTGGGTTTGAGTCATGGTCGGCACTCCCTCAGACTTCCGATTCCCAGTGACGCGTCTGCGCGCGACGGCGACTCCGTGGTCGAGCTGCCTGACGCAGCTGCTGCCTCGGCAGCCTCGCCATTTACAACAACGTCGCCTTCTTGGAAAAGGATTCCGCGGGCTATGCTGCGCCACTTCGGTTTGGTTCGCAGCAGGAATTCCAATTCCATGCTGAAGTGTTTGTACTCCTCGCCCAATGAATCTTCCATGATTGCCCGTGACGCTGCATCAGTTTCCACAGATATACGTTGTTCGTACCAGCCGATGGCCTCAGCCTCCTCTGTGAGGTTGGCACACATGCGGGCAAACGTCCGCGTTTTGGCGGAGAGTTCAGCTGGCGGTTCGTGGTACTGGTCAAAGCCCATCGGTGGCCCTCCTCAATGTCCCTGAATTCCGATCATACGCCGCGGAGGCACTCAGCGTCAGCAGCGATTTCGTGGGTACTTTGGCGAACCTTCTTGAACGTCGGACATGCTGCTATGCCCAAACCGTCGAGTGAATGGTGTTGTTGATTCAAGCACTCATCGTTGAGTCAATCCAGTCTTGTTCTCCGCGTGCGACCGGCATGGTGTCCGTGGCGTACAGGTGCGGAATGTGCGAGGCCTTATTCGCCCATGGAGCCACTGTGCAGAGCGTTGCCAAACTGCTGACCAACTAGTCCTGTGCCATCGAACCCCTTGAGTCCATGTCCTCCAACATCCTCGTCGGAAACTAGCGCTCGAAGCGTGTCTCCACAGCATGCACATCCACATTGTGCAGCAGATTCTCGGCGACATCGCGCAGTTTCTGGTTGCGGGATGACGCAGCCCTGCTGAGAATCTCAAATGCATCGGCCTGTGAGCAGTGCTGCTGACCCATGATGACCCCCACAGAAAGATCGATGGCTGTCCGCGATTTCATGGCTTCATAAAGCTCGTCAACCAGCTGTTGCTTAGAACCGATTCGCACGGCTAGGCGCAAGGCCTTTTGTGCTTGGGCAGCGTACTGCTGAGCCCTGGCAACCAGGCCTTCGTTAAAGAAAGACGTCTCAGACGAGAAGAAATTGAGTGATGCACTTGCCTCATGCTCCAAGGTAAGTGGAACGGCCAGAACGCTGTGCACGCCCTCCTTCAGCAAGTTCTGGGCGTATTCGGGCCACGTTTTGTCGCTCGCGGTATCCGAAATGACAACGGTGCGTCCCTCACGCAGCGCTGTCATGCAGGCACTATGTGCCATGTACTCCTGAATCTCATTCAAGGCCCGCGCGCGGTTAGTATTTCCTGCTCCTGTCAGCACCTTTCTGCGGCGGTACAGAGTGATGGCACAGTCCAATCGCGGTTGACCGTTGAAAGCTGCAAGGCCCCCTGAATACTCAGCGAGCTCCTGAAGGAAGTCGCCAACGTCAAGGCTGTCCAAGACCATGTCCTGCAGTTGTGTGGAGATGGTTGGCTCCGCGTCGTCACGGGCGGGCCACAAGCGCGCGCTCGGCCTCCCTGAATCATGACCCTGCAGAGGGTGTTTACCCTCGGATGCCATCGTCCTCATTTACAACCCCTTGCCCAGTGAACGATGTTTATGCAAAAGACCGTTCGATGATTCATAATCCTGCACCCGCGCTCTCGTCCTGCCCAGGGCTGTGCGACTGAACAGAGAGTTCATCCAACCATGGCGATCGGAACTAGCCCTTGCAGACATGGCCGAGCAAACGCCGGGCAAAGGGGGAGGTCCGCCGGTGCCGTCACAATGAATTTAGCAATGGACGTTGCACGGACCAGATTTGTCGCACGTACGGAATCAAGGACACTGCCGTCCTGCAGGCTGGTCAACGCAGTTCTTTCGATATGCCGTGCCAATGAGAGATTCACGTGCACTGAAAAACCCAGCGAACCACAACGTCGAATAATGGGGACTAGAGCGGCGCAACTGTCAGGCGTTAGGCAGCCGGTGACTTTTAGTTCCGCCCACCGAACGTCTATGCCTAATGAAGCTATGATCCGTAGTCTGTGGAACATGTGAACCCCCAGGTTTCAGTGTCAACGTCGTTGATAACACTGCCGGGTCCGGGGCAAATACGCTCAAAATGGCGTATGTATTTAAGTCGCGTTCAACCCCCATGCTAGAGAATTGAAGATTGTCCTGTCAATGACACGCGTTGCCTCATTCGATTACCTCCGCTTCGACGTCGTCTGGCCGGCTTGGTGCTGGCGAAAACCAGCCGCTGATCATTCGGGTAAAGTTGTCAACCGATTTCTATGGACCGCCACGAGTACTCGGTGGATGCAGGATTGGTTTGAGGGGTGGGCCTCCGAACCTCGACTCGTCACGGTACTCCGCTGTCAGTTACCGACGGGCAGCAGCGATGGACAGTTTTCAGCTTCTGTTATGTTTCAGCATTCCAGCTGGTTTTCTGCCGGTAAGATCCTTCTTCTCTCAGTGCCCGATTGGTGGTGGCGGAACGTGATCAGCCCGACGCCTACGACGCTGTGGTGGCGCAGCACTGGTACGCAGTCCTCGACATGGCACGTCAGCCTGGGTACGAGCGCCGGGCAGCCTCCCTCTACTGTATTGGTGGACTGCGAGGCGGAACGTCTACAGCGGTGTTTCTTCACGAGTGGTTTCCCAGTCTTCCGGACCATTGGAACCGGCAGGGTATTCTTCCAACGGCACGTCGTTGTCGGCCCAAGCCTTAACTACCGGTTCGATGATCCGCCAGCACTCCACCGCCGTGTCGCCGCGGACAAAGAACATCGCGTTGTCAGTCAGCACGGCCTTGAGTACTTCACCATAGGGGAGCAGATTACTGTCATTGAGTTCAGCCTTGAGTTCGGCACGGTCCAAGCTGTAGACGTCCCCGGGCCCATTGACGTCGATGTCGAGTTGGAGTTTCGCCGGTCCCACACCCATCCGAATCCGTGTCGCTGTCGGAGTTCCGGTGAAACCGGTGGGCAGGTGGGGGATCGGCTTGAACGTGACAATGACTTCCATTTTGTCTTTGCCGAGTGATTTGCCCGAACGAAGGATAAAGGGCACCCCGGTCCACCGAGAGTTCTTGATATCGACCTCGATCTCCGCGAGTGTCTCAGTGTTGTTCTTGCCGTCCACCCCGGGTTCGTCAACATAGTTTGGAACTTTTCGGTCACCGATCTGTCCTGCCGTGTACCGTGCTCGACGGGTCGTCTTGGAATAGTCCGAGCCCACTTCCGCTGCACGCATAACTTCCGCAATCCGGTCCCTGACGTCGCGTTCGTCCAGAGTGGCCGGTTCGTCCATGGCGATGAAGGCCATAATCTGCAGAAGGTGGCTTTGCATCATGTCGCGCAGGGCACCGGTGGAGTCATAGAAGCCGGCGCGTCCTTCCAAGGTGATGTTCTCATCAAAGAAGATCTCCACCTTCTCGATGTGCCGCATATTCCACACCGGCTCCAGGAAGTGGTTTGCGAACCGCAGACCCAAGATGTTGAGGACGGTTCCGGTGCCACGAAAGTGGTCCACACGGTAAATGTGATTCTCCGGCAGCAGCGTCTCCAACGTTTTGTTCAGCTTCCGGGCTGATTCCTGCCCGGAGCCAAAGGGCTTTTCCATCACAAAACGGGTGTGTTCCGGGAGATCATCAGCGTTGAGCAGGTCGCATGCCTTCTCGGTGATGGAAGGTGGCAGTGCAAAGTAGACGGCAACCGGGTGTTTGACGGACTTCAGAACATCGGAGAGTGCACCTTCTGCAGTAACGTCCACTTGGTGGTAGCTGCTGTTCTTGGCCATCGCATCCAACGCGTGTTGGGCCCTCTTGCCAATGGCAGCTCCATCCCCGCCAGAACTGTCGTCAAAGGATTTCTTCACCTGCTCACGCCATTTATCCTGCGACCACTCGTCATAGCCAGCGCCCACCAGCTCAAGCCCTTTGGCGCCGCCCTGAGAGATCAAGCTGGCCAGCCCAGGCAACAACAGTCTCGCCGTAAGGTCGCCGGATGCGCCGAGGATCATCAGGGTCTTTATCTCGTTGCCGTGCTGTTGGGAGTTCTTCGAGGGGGTCATGTTTCCGCCGTCCTGGTAGCTGGTGAGCCGTCCTAGTAGCTGCTGAGCCGATGCTAGCCATGCTAGACCGGCGGTTGATCAGGTGGCTAGACGGACGGGTTGACGCCGGGGGAGTGGTGTCCCACGGGAACAGTGCCAACCTCCTTTGCCGCCCGGAATTGTATTCGTGAAGTTTCCCATCCCATTACCCATCTCTTTCCAGTGCGTCTGGCCTACTTAAAGGTAAAATATCCGATGCTGGACTTCGGACGCGCGGGGGAGCAGCCCCCATTTACCAGATAGGCGTGGGAGGCTCCATCGTTATGCAGTGGTTGGCTTGTGGCGTGTCACGAGCTTGTTCTTGTCTTCCAACTCCAACCCGCTGACTTCCGGGAGCAGTGCCTTGACGAACCAGAACGACAGGACGGCAAAGAAGGCAAACCCGGCATAGACGAAGCCAAGGCCGACGGCGGCACTCATGATCGGGAAGAGCAGTGTGACAATGAAATTGAAGATCCAGTTGAAAGCCGTTGCGATACCCAGAGCCAAGCCGCGAATCTTGTTCGGGAATACTTCACCGAGGACCACCCACATCACCGGCCCCCACGTGGCGGCGAAGAAGATGACAAACAGGTTGGCACCGACCAGGGCGATGGGTCCCCACGGTGCTGCGAGGGTCAGTGAATCCCCTGAACCAGTCGCTTGGGAGAACGAGATCGCGGCGGCGACAAGCCCCACGAACATGCCCGCCGAACCCACCAGCAGCAGCAACTTACGCCCAACTTTGTCAACGAAGAAGATGGCGACAAAGGTCAGGGCCACATTGATGATGGAAGTGATGACGGACGTCGTGAAGGAGTCTTCCTGGCTGAAGCCCACCGACTGCCACAACGTAGTGGAGTAGTAGAAGATGGCGTTGATGCCGACCAGCTGCTGAAAGGCAGCCATGCCGATGCCGATCCACAGAATGGGTTGCAGTCCGAAAGCGGGGCCGCGCAAGTCACGATAGGTGGAGCGCTTTTCGTTTTCCAGGCTCTCCTCGATGTCCTTCAGGCGCTGCTCCGGATTTGCCGGGTTGGTGACGCGCTTGATAACTGCAAGGGCGTCCTTGCTCCGGCCCTTGCGGATCAGGAAATGTGGGGACTCGGGAATGGTTAGGGACAGGATGCCGTAGACGACGGCGGGAATGACACCTACCAGCAGCATCCACCGCCACGCAGGCATACCCCACCAGAGCTCGTTGCCGGCACCGCCGGCCGCTCTTGCCAGACCGGCGTCGGAAAGCAGTGCCAGGAAGATGCCCAAGGTGATGGCCAATTGTTGGAGCGAGCTGAGTGCACCGCGCAACTTCGCGGGGGCCATCTCACCGATGTAGGCAGGGGCGATGACTGAGGCGATGCCAATGGCCAGTCCACCAATGATCCTCCATGACATGAGGTCCCAAATGGCGAAGGCGTAGCCTGACCCGATTGAACTGGCCACAAAGAGGGCCGCCGCCAACACCATGACGGGTCTGCGCCCCCAGACATCGGCGAGTTGGCCAGCGAACCAAGCGCCGACGGCACATCCGATCAGTGTGATGGCGACGGTGAACCCGATCGCTGCGGAGCCGAGATTGAAGTCGGACTGGATCGAATTGACGGCCCCGTTGATCACTGAGGTATCAAATCCGAACAGGAGACCACCCAAAGCGGCCGCCATGGTGATGATGATGATTTTACCCAGATGGGGCGTTTTCTCCGCCCCGGGATTTGAGTTCGGCTGCTCTGCTGGACTTGTACCCATGGTGCACCGCGATCCTGGCCCCCTTGGTGGTCAACAGCGCAAGCGGGCCATGCTTGAGCTGTTGCCGTCGGTTGCCATGCGGCTCAGCAACCTTGTGTGGAAATCTACCACTTTGATTAGCAAGGCAACAGGCCGCTCGGTGATTCGTGAATCGCAGTATTGCTAGGAGGCCACCGTGGCTCCTTTTCACATTACTTTACATAATGTAGATTATCGGCGTTCTATCGACAGTCGTTTGGAAGTGCCGAACA
>NZ_JAUNVV010000008.1:48909-63617 GCF_030540645.1 Arthrobacter sp. | reverse complement strand
CTGGACAACTATCCGATCCGCAGCCTGGAGGACCCGTTGGCTGAGGACGACGCCCCTTCCTGGCCGGGACTTGTCAGCAGCCTTGGCGGGCGGGCGCAGATTGTCGGTGACGACCTCTTCGTCACACAAGCTGCCCGCGTGCGCGCGGGCATTGCGGACGGCTCGGCGACTGCGGTGCTGATCAAGCCGAACCAGGTGGGCACGGTGACCGAAACCCTCGAGACGATGGCCGTTGCAGCAGCGGGCGGATTCACCGCCATGGTCTCGCACCGTTCGGGGGAAACCCTCGATAGTTTTGTTGCTGACCTGACTGTGGGCTCCGGATGTGGCCAGCTCAAGGCCGGGGCTCCGGCCCGTGGCGAAAGGCTCGCCAAGTACAACAGGTTGCTGGAAATTGCCGATGCAAACCCGTCATTGCCGTTTGGCCTCGCTTCCGGGGCCGGGCACCGCTGACCGAAGAACCTGACAGTGGCCCTGGCCGCTGTCAGGTTAGCGGGGTTCCGGCCGCTGCTCCTGCTGCGGGACGCAGCAGTCCGGAAGCGGCGATCGATGCGGCCATCCAAACTGCCGCGTACGTGAAGGCGACTGCCGGGGAAAAGACGGCCCACAGGATGCCGGCCGTCAGAGTGGCGCCAAGGTCGCCGAATGACTGCACCAATCCCAGCAGACCGTATCCATTGCCACGCAACCTGTCCGGCAGGGCCAGTGCAACAGCCGTCGATTCAGCGGTCTCGGCGCACCCGATGCCAATCCCTGCCAGAAGAAACCCGAAAAGCACCAATCCCCATGAGGACGTGCCGAACCCGAACAGCAGGTAAGCGCCCACATATACAGCACCTCCAGCGGCAAACACGGGGCGTGCACCGGCCTTGTCCACCAGCTGGCCGGCCAGAAGCGATGTCAGCGAGGCTGCCGCATTGTGGGCGGCGTAGAAGAAAATGGCCAGTGTTGCAGCCGCCGTCGCACTTCTGCCACCGCTGGCGAGCAGATCGGTGGCCCGCAAAATCAGCAGTGTCGTGGCCAGGTTTCCGAGCTCAAAAAACGCAACCGGAGCCAAGGCCCGTGCAACACCGCTGCGGCGCAGCTCCCCGAGGTTGAAACTCAGACGGCTCCTATTGGCCGGAGCCGCCAGAATCGTTCGGGCTTGGCGGGCCGCAACGGTTATGGCCACGGCAGCAAGGACTCCGGGGATGAAGGAGAGCATGATTGCCTGGCGGATGCCAAGCACACCCACCAACAATCCTGCCAGCAGCGGACCGGCGATGGCCCCTGCATTGTCTCCGGCCCGTTCGACGCCGGCGGCCCTTCCATAGGCGGTGCGCGGGGCCAAAGAGACCAGCAGCGTGTCCCGGGCGGGGGAGCGAACTCCACGGGAAGCCCAGGCAAGTGCACGCAGCGCGGCAACCTGCCACACCATCGTGCAAAGTCCAATTGCCGCGGTGGCCACGGCTGTCAGCAGGTACCCGGCCGAGGCCACCTTGGCCCGGCGCGAGGGCTCGTTGGACAAAGGACCGCCGGCCAGCTTGCTCAAACCAAGCAGCGCGTCGGAGACGCCTTCAATGGCGCCCAGGGCAGCCGGTCCGGCATGGAGCGTGGACGTCAGGAACGAAGGAAGCAGCGATGTTACAAGTTCGTGCCCGGAATCGCTGAGAAATGACGTACCGCCAATCGCAAGGATGCCTTTATTGAGCCACTTCTGTGGGGCGGGCGGTGGCTCGGTTGGTTCTTCACCCTTGCCGGCTGTCTCGTCGCCGTGTCCACCGGGCGGGGTTTGCCTTGTTTTGTCCTCGTCCATCGTCGGTGTTCCTTCCCGGCTGCGCCGTGAATACTACTTGCCATGATCCGCGCCGGTGCCCCGGCAGACAAGACGCCAATCAAAGATTTTTTCGGCCCATGAGGTGGTTCCCGGGATATAATGAAGTATGTGGTGATGGACCCCACCCGAACCGACAAACTGGTTCGAACTGCCAAATGGCTCATGGATCCTGTCTCGAGTTGCAGGACGGAGACACGGCCATGTTCACAGCGGCAGGAACCCCGCACACAGGAACTTCCACCCCGGGCCCAGAAATGGACAGCGAACGGGTGAGCCGTAAGTTTGCAAGCATCCTTTTCCCCGACGGCGTGCCAGCGGGGCTCATTGAAGGCCCCGGAACGGCGTTTCTCGTTGATCTGCAGATCAACCAGATCATTGCAGCCACCATTGCAGGCCGGGAACAATATCAGCTCAAGCCATACTTCTACTTGCCGCTTGGGGACCTCGCCGCGATCAACTACCGGCATGAAGTGTTCAACGACCTCGGTAACGCAGAGCTGCGGGCCGCAATCGAGGACTTCGCCCGGGAAATGATCGAAATGCGCCGCGATCTTGCCTTGGCCGCCGGATTTCGGAACGAGCGCCAACGCCAAGCCATGGTGGTTGAAGCCGCTGGCTTGTATTGTGCTGCCGTCGAGGGGCTGAATCGGGACTTGACCGCAGCAGGCCCGGCCTCCCAGGGTATGCGAGAATTTCAGGATTATCTGGCCGGCTATGTGAAATCGTCCGGGTTTCTGGAAGTGGTTCGCGATGCTGACCAAGTGAAGGACTCCTTGGGCCATGTGCGGTACTGCGTGCGCGTCAAGGGAAGCCGTGTCACCGTGACACGGGAGGAGGACAACTCCGACTACACCGCCGACGTGCGTGAGACGTTCGCCAGGTTCCGCCAAGGGGAGGTCAAGGACTACCGGACACAGGGCCGGACCGTGTTGGCCATGGACCACGTTGAGGAGTGGGTTTTGGACGGGGTCGTGCAACTTTTTCCAGCCGAATTCTCAGCCCTGCAGGCCTTCAATTCCCAGCATGCTGCATTTCAGAGTGATCTCATAGCGGCCTTTGATAAGGAAATCCAGTTTTATCTTGCCTACCTGGACGTAATAGCCGAGCAGGTGGAAGAAGGGCTGTCATTCTGCGTTCCCTTGGTAGGTCGGAGCAAGGAAGTACATGTCACCGGAACGTTCGACCTGGCACTCGCAGTGCAAATCGGTGCCCGGGCACGGTCAATGGTCACCAACGACATCGAACTGGGCGGGGCTGAACGCATTCTCGTTGTCTCCGGCCCAAATCAAGGCGGCAAGACAACGTTTGCAAGGACAGTTGGCCAGCTGCATTACCTGGCGTCTCTGGGACTTCCCGTGCCGGGGACAACTGCGAAGCTGAGCCTTCCCGATGCGATCTACACCCACTTTGAATTGGGTGAAAATGCCCAGGACCTGCGTGGCAAACTGATGGACGACTTGGTCAGAATCCACGCCATCCTGGAACAGGCAACTCCACGCAGTCTTGTCATTCTCAACGAGATCTTTACGTCCACGAGCCTGCGCGATGCGATCGATCTTGGCAGCAGGGTGCTTGGGAAGATGCAGAAATTGGACCTTGTGTGTGTATGCGTCACCTTCGTCGACGAGCTTTCACGACTTGGCCCATCAGTCGTCAGCATGGTCAGCACTGTTGAGCCTGACAATCCTGCGCAGCGGACATTCAAGATCGTCCGTCAACCAGCCGACGGGTTGGCCTACGCCATGGTGCTGGCACGGAAATACAGGCTTAATTATAGCGAGCTGAAGGGACGGATCAACTCATGAAGACTTTTCTGTTGCACAAGGACAGGGATTTTCATCCGAATGCCCGTTGGAGTGACAACGATTCCGCGCTGCACAAGGACATGGATCTTGGTCGGCTTATTGCCGCCATGTCCGCAGACGACGACTATGTTGCCGACGTCGCCCAATTGGTGCTGCGCGCGCCACTGACCACGGTCGAAGACATCGAATACCGCCAACACGTGCTGATGGATGTGTTGGAGAATCCGGAGGTGGTTCGGGGCCTTTATGCCTTGGCGACGGAAACCATCGAGGCGGAACGGAAAATTTACCGCAGCATCTTCAGCCACTCCCCGTCGGCAATCCTCCGCCAGGCGATCCAGTCACTGGAGATGATGGCAACCGTGTTGGAGCAGCTAAGGACCGTGTGCCAAGATTCGAGGGCAGGTTTCCGCTCGCCCGGTTTTCTCCGGTTCTTCGACATGGTTCTGCAGGAACTCGATGAAAAGTACCTTGCGGAGATCAATGCCCATTTACGGCAGCTCAGGTTCAAGGATGGAATGTTGATAGCTGCCAGCTTGGGGCGTGCCAACAAGGGAACCGACTACACACTCTCGAATCAGAGCCCTGACCCCAGGAATTGGTTGCAGAGGCTGTCCGGCAAGCGACAGGAAAGCTTCACTTTTCGCATCAACGACCGTGACGAGGCAGGGTTTCGGGCATTGGGCGAGTTGGAAGGCCATGGAATTGATCTGGCGGCCAATGTCTTGGCCCAATCGGATGACCACATCATGAATTTCATCAAAATGCTGCGGCAGGAGTTGGCCTTCTTCGTGGGCTGCATCAACCTCGAAGCGGCCTTTTTGGATGCGGATGCCCCACTCTGTTTTCCCAAACCGGAGACGGCCCAGGCGATGGTGTGCTCTGCCCGTGATCTGCGGGATGTTTCCCTGACAGTGGCGCGGAAGGGTGTGGTGGTCGGCAACGACATCAACGCTGACAACAAGTCCCTGATCATGGTCACAGGAGCCAACGAAGGCGGCAAGTCCACGTTCCTGCGCAGCTTGGGAACAGCACAACTGATGATGCAGTGCGGCATGTTTGTCTGTGCCCAGTACTTTGGCGCGAGTATTGTCTCGGGCATCTACTCGCACTACAAGCGGGAAGAAGATGCCAGTCTCAAAAGTGGGAAGTTGGATGAGGAGTTGGAGCGCATGAGCGCCATTGCCGACACTGCAAAGGGTCATGCCATGGTGCTGTTCAATGAGTCGTTCTCCTCAACCAATGAGCGAGAAGGAACAGTCATTGCGCGCGACGTCATCCGGGCCTTGGTCGACAGCGGGATGCGGGTGGTGTTTGTTACGCACTTCTACGAGCTTACCGAAGATGTCCATGCATTGCACACATCAGGAGCCTTGCTGTTGAAAGCCGGGCGCACCCCATCGGGGGAGCGGACTTTCACGGTTGAGGAGGGTGCCCCGGAGCGCACCAGCTATGGTCCGGATCTCTATGCCAGGGTGTTTGCAGAGCCGGAGCTGGCGCCGTCCGCACCAAACACTTCGTTGTAGAGATCGGCGCTGAAGCTCGTGCCCATCGGTGCTGCCTTCTCAAGCTTGAAGGTACGTCGACCATCCTGAGTCCGTTCGGCACGCAGGAACAATCCCCTCGGGCTTTGCCACTGCTGTAGGGCACTGGCAAACTCGTCGGAGTGCGTGACAAAGACCATCCGAATGCCTGCTTCGGAGAATGCGCGGGCGATGTCCAAGGCAATCATGGACCCTTCCCGTTCGTTGGTTGAGGAGAACGATTCGTTGAACAGCACTACGGACCCGGCAGAGATTCGGCCGGCGATGCTGCGCATGCGCTCCAGCTCTTCCTCCAATTTGCCCCGTGACAAGGAGGCGTCCTCCTCGCGCTTGAAGTGGGTTTGCAGGTCCGCACAAATCGCCGATGAATAGGTTGTCGCACAAACGAACATGCCCGCGTGCATCATCAGCTGCGCAGTCCCGAGGCTGCGCAGGAACGTGGATTTGCCACCCTCGTTGGCCCCGGTGACCACAATGAAAGAAGCCCCTGTCGCGGTGACGTCGTTCCCAACGATCCCAACATGCTTTGCTGACAGCGCCAGCGACGTGTCGCGAATTCCCGTGGCAGTGAACCAAAGCCCCGGCGCAGGTACTGTCACCAAGGGGAAACAACATGGCACAGGCGCTGCCGCCAGGGCCTGCCGGAGGTTGATGCAGCCCAGATAGAAGGCCAGCTCGGTGCGTAGCTCGGTGAAAAAGGCCAAAATGTGGTCGGCGGACTGGGCGACTGCGTTCGCAACAAGGTTGATGCCCCGGGCCTCTATCTGTGCCAGTGCTTCCATCCCGCGATCGTCGCGGGGGTCCAGTTGGAACGAGCGGGAGTCTGCTGAGAGCATCCGGCGGAAGGGGTTGTGATCTGATGGGCAGGGCTTGCGCAAGACAAAGTTGCTGCCCTGGTTGGCTGGTCCAAGCTGGGCACTGATCAAGGGGCCCTTGGGGAATGTCAAAGCAGCCAGATGGTCGTGGATGACTTGGAAATAGTCTTCCGTGAGTTCGTCTTTGACCGTTGATGCAAAGCGACGCATCCCGGGTGAGGTGAAGGCCTCGTCATGGGTTTCCACGATGTGCCGCAAACTGTGCAGTCTGGTGGTCAGCAGGTCAAGAGACCTTACAGAGCTGCGAAGGATGGAGGAGGGCGTTGTGCTGAAAATGCCATACCAGGCAGTCTTCGCGCTCTCCAGGGTTTCGGCCGCAAGGTCGTAGAGGTCGTGGACAACGCCGGGCGCGGCCAGAGCGTCCGCCAGGATCTGCTGGCGGTAAAGAATTGCCAAGGGCTGCTGCAGGGGGTCCAGCAGGGTCACCCGGGACACGCTGCGGATGACTGCATTGCCGCCAGCCATGGTGTCCAACAGCCCATCCAATCCCAGGTCGCGCGTGAGTTCGTCGGTGTTCCCAGGAATGGATGGCGAGAGGTCCACGTCCTTGTCCGCGTGCATGAGAAATACCTTCATGGTGTCAGCATCTTCTTCAGCTGTGTGTAGCTGAGGCCGTATTTTTCGGCCAGCACCTTGGCGTATACACGGCCGTCCGCGGGCTTGCGAACAACTTTGAAGGTCCGAGTAGCTGGATCGTCTGGGCGGACGGTGCTTTCCATGCTTACCGCCGTGGGTAGAGATGCGAGCTCGTCAAGGAACGACACATAGACTGTGAGGGTGTCCTTCCCAGCCAGGCTGCCCAGGATTTTCCGTCCCAGTTCCAATGCGTCGTGAAGTCCCGTTGAACTGAAGGTCTCGTTGAGGATGACCAGGCTGCCACTGTCGCTGGCGTCGAGAATGTCCCGGACTTTGATGAGGTCGTCTTTGAGTTTCCCCCGAAGATCGGAGAGGTTTTCCCCATGTTCAAAGTGGGTCAGGATGCGGTTGGTTTGAAAGAGTCGTGCCGTAGTCCCCGGTATAGGGCATCCGATGCTGGCAAAGAAGTGAAGCTGTCCGACCATGCGGGCAAACGTCGTTTTTCCGCCTTGGTTGGGGCCGGTCACGAGCAGGATCCGTTCCGTGCCAGTGAGCATCACGTCATTGGGCACAATGTTGCGTCCTTGCTTGATGAGAGTGGGGGCAAGCGCCATGTCATAGGCGTTCTCAACCCAAGTTTCCTTGGACGACGGCGACACCTCCGGGTAGCAAAACGGCAGGCCGGCCTCCTGCAAGTGGTCCATGTGGGCCAAGTAGGCGAGGTAAAACTGCACTTCTCTGTCAAAGCGGAGCAGTGCTTGATCCACATAGCCGGTGTGGACTTGACAAAAATTCTTCAGGTCTGCAAACTCCTCCGGATGGAAAGCGGCCACACGTTCCAACACCATGGCTTCAACGTGGTTGAAATCAATGGCAGGCCGGTAGTTCAACCTGTAGTCCTTGGCAGATCCCTGGCGGAATCGCCGGAATGTCTCGGTGATCTCCTGGCTGTAGTCGGGTTCGTCCCGATAAGGAGAAACGTGCACGCGGCGGCCGTGAATTCGCAGGCAGTATCTAATCGCACCCAAGGCGGACTGGACTCGTTGTGCGTCAGCGGCGAGCTGGCAGAAGGCTGCCGAAGCCGTGATCGTGCGGACATGCTCCGCCAAGGAACAGAAGCCGGAGGACACCGGCAGCTCCTTCCGGAGCAAGTGGTCCAGCCCGGCAACGGCATCAACGTAGCTTGAGGCTGTTGCGAGTGTCACGGCATCGCGTTGGTAGCCGTCCTTGAGTTGTGCCGACAAGGCCTCGTGTTCGCGCATGGTCACCATCTGGGCGGCGAAAGCCTCAATGGTGGAACGAAGCATGCCCCGCTGCAGATCGTGAAAAGCCTGGTGGCGGAATTCCACTTCCAATGTTCCGGAGGAGGGCGTCAGGAACAATGGTTCGAGGTTGTATTGGCTGCGGCTCTCGGTGATGTCGCTGATAATGCGGTGGATGTGCAGGTCATCAAGGAACGGTTCGCGGCCGCTTAAGGAAGGTCGCATGGCCTGTCCAACATCGTCGTCGAACAGGATGCTGACAAATTGTGCGGAGCTGGTCTCCGCCTGCAGAAAATGCCGGCCAACGGCCATGGGGTCAGCCTCCGTCCATTCCAGTACGGACAGGACCCATAAGCCTGGACGGCGATTTCGGTCGTTCATGCGGCCGGGGCGGGATCCATCACCCACTCCCCATGCTAACGCGGTACCGCTGTCTCGGGGAGGGCAATTGCCCCCAACTTTTCTTGGATGCAGGAGTAAAATGAAGACAGAGCAATACGGTGGAGGGTCCCACCGCCAATTCGGCCATCCGGGCCGACAACGGCCCCTACCTTCTGGCAAGGCATCCACCAGCGGATGCTGCACATATTAAAGGTGGGCAGGCGTCATGACTATCAACCAGTCAGCGACCAGGAAAGAACCCAGAACGGTCTATCTGGTTCGCCACGGGCAAACGGGGCTGAATCGGACCGGTTACATACGAGGACACGCGAACCCGCCGTTGGATACCCACGGCGAGGATCAGGCCCATGAAGTGGGCCGTGTGCTGGCGCGGGTGCGGCCGGTGAAGATTGCTTCCAGCCCATTGGCGCGGGCTGTGCAGACAGCTGGCGCGGTCGCCGAGGCGGCGCACCTTGTCACGAGCGTTGATCAACGCCTGATCGACAGGGACTTTGGGCAGTGGACGGGATTTCTGGAGGCGAAAGTTGCCGCGTTGTGGGGTACGGCCGCTAGTGCCCCCGGTGTTGAAACGGATGATTCTATTGTGCAGCGGGCCATGCCGGCGTTGGAGGACGCCGCCGATGCCGCCGAAGCAGGACCCGTCGTCCTTGTCACGCACGACGCCGTCATCAGGGCACTGCTTGTGTCGCTGAGCCCCGCCGCGGCCGGAATCGAGCTGCCCACCGGCTGTTTGAGCGTGCTCACCCGTTCAGGTGGGGAATGGACTGTGGTCTCGATCGGTCAGAGTGCCGCTGCGGCACTGGAAGACGAAGGGGGCACTGGCGATGACCGTGGGCAATGAATCTCCCATCTCCGCGGTGGAGTCCATGAACCTCGGGCTGCCGTTCTGGCTGCCGCCGTTCGGCCGGGGCAACGGGCGGCAGGCGTTGTACTGGGCATGCCTGGCCGACCTTCCTGAACGCTTGGTGACCCCGGCGCTTGCCGCACTTGGCGCTGAAGACATCGCAGGATGGGCCTCACCTGTCCATTCAGGGCCCATCCATTCAGTGCGGGGACGCCGGGCCGCATCCCATCGCCACGGGCCAGCGCCCGGCGAAGCGCCCTTCCGTTTATGGGTGGCGACGCTGAGGTATGAAAAAGCTGAAGACATCATGCTGCGGGTTCTCAACGACGGCCGCTAGGCTGGGGACAATCAGTGCCCAGAAGGAAGCGGTGCATGCCATGACGGAGATTCTCTTTCCCCTGATGTCCGGGGACCCCGACGAGCCGGGTGTACTCCTGGAGTGGCGTGCCCCGCACGGCAGCCAAGTTGCCGCATATCAGGTCATTGCCGAGGTCACCGTGGACAAGTTCGACGCCGAGATCAACACCCCGGTGGCTGGTACCTTGAGCTGGGTGGTCACCGCAGGGGACGAGGTTCGCCAAGGCGCAGTCATTGCCACTGTGGACTGAAAGCCCCGCTGCAACCCGCAGCAACTTCATGCCTTTTCCGAAGTTGCTGCACCAATGGCCGATGGGGCCGGCGAGGTGACGGCGGACGTCCTTCCACTTCCAGCGGTGCAGGTGCTTCCACCACCAGATCGATCTGTGCCATGAAACGTTCTCCAGTGAGCCCACTCTCGCACCTTTTGTTTCACCGATCGGATCGGCTGGTCGACGATGAAGGCGTATTTTTACCACTTGCTCGTGCCCTGCTTGCTGCGCCGCTGGATGTGAAGCCCCAGGAAGTCGAGCCCTTCGATCATGTTCACTTTCCGGGTCTTGGCCGGTGAGAGCCGTAACTCCAACGCCTTGCGGAGGAGGCGACGCGAGCGTGTCGTCGTACGCGGCTGTCATTGATCCGCCAGCTTCACCGGCATTGAGGACATCGGCGGGTTCGATGAGCAGCGCGTGGACTTCTCCCTCAGGGATCGGGCAGTGCTCCACACCCTTGGGAACGATAAAGAGCTGCCCTGGATTGAGGCCGACTTTCCCGTCGCGCAACTGGAACATCAACTCGCCGTTGTCCTGATGGGCGTGCCAGACGAACTCGCCTTCGATCTTGACGACCTCGATCTTGTAGTCGTTGAGCCTCTTCACCACATTGGGCGACCAATGCTCGGAAAACAAGGTCAGCCTCTCGGCCATGTCAAACGCCTCGTTGTAGCGGTGGCACCTATGGGGAAGTTCGCAACTCGACCTCCCCATTCAGAACGACAAGTTGCACCTCTGGACAAATGGGCCCGGCGACCACAACTTTCCGACCCGAAATGAACTCGACGATGACGTCGCCAGCGCTGCTACACGCCGTCGAGGTTGCTGCCATGGTCAAAAAGAGTAGCCCACTTCGTAGGAACCAGTTCCAATATTCTGTTGTTGTTCATTCTGTGGAGCCTCGAATCGGCAGAGGCACGATAGAAGCCATGCCCTTAAGCTAAGGAAGACTGTTGAGGCTTCCCTGCAAAGGTGTGAACCGGGAGTCGTTGCGTTTGGGGGTGCGACGTTTATCGCTGCCAAGAATGTGTATTTGATTTTTTGGCCAAAACTCAGGCCTTCACCCATCCTGCGCTGTGACGTCCAGTCTGGAACAAACTCGAATTCGCCCAATTCGAGTACGGGGCCATCGATCGTCATCGTCGTTGCATACTCATTGGCCGAATATGACCAGCCGTGATCCTGAACTGCAGAGATGATGAGGCCAACTGTAGTTCTTGGGCAGTGGAATTGATGCGAAAAATCATGTCAACGACTATGATCTGAATCTTCGTAGCACGGCATCGCCCGTTTCGATGGGGAGGCTCAACGTGTCGAAACAAATTGCGAAGATCCATCACCGGCTGATCTAAGGATGGCTCTGCAGCAGGCGAGGCTGGCGACAGGGATGTCCCAGAGGGAGCTGTCCGCTCGGACGGGCGTTACGCGGAGCGCTATCAGCAATCTGGTGTCCTAGACCTACACACTCTACGCGGAAAGACTTTTCAAGCTCTTGCGCGAATGCGGTGTGGCCATCACTGCTGAGTGGGACGACCGCGATGAGCCGGTTCGCAACGCTGAGAGCGGGGGACTGCAATGAGACTTCACGTTGAGTTGAGTGGGTAGTTCACTGGAGAGCTGAACGGTGACGAGCGCACATTCGGCCTAGTCGTTGACCATCCGGCCGATTACTGCGGGTGCGTGCTGGTCCCACGGGGTGCCGCCCGGCCAGAGCTCCTCCCGGTACTGGTTCATGAGAATGTAGTTGACATGGTCAGCCAGGGAGACCTCGGCTATGGCGGAACTTCCTCTATCGACCTGCGTGTCGTCTCATCCAGGTCCGCGAGGTTGACCGAGCCTGCGCGGTCATCCGGATTTCTCCAAAGCCTATAGGTGATGCTCGCCATCGTTTCGATATACCCACCATCACCCCGGTGTAGCCCAGACCGACGGCATCCAAATCCTCCAACGCTGGTTAGGGCATGAGCCCTCATCATCGGAGTGGGCATGAGTTTCAGGCTCTCGACCAGTTCCATGGCGGAATCGGTGGCGTCTTCGGGAAGAATTCCACCTAGTTCCATACCTCGACTATGGTCCAAAAGGGGATGCCTGTAAACGGGATTGTATTGCAGACCCCAAATGTCCCACAGACCGTTCCCAGACGGAGCGTCGTCTCGAGTTGCAGAACATCATGCTGGTGGTCGAAACTACGCTCTTGAAACACCCCATGAGACTCGTTCTCCTCGGGACTTCTGCTTTTGCCCGGAAATCAGATCCGGTACAAACCTAGACGTGCACCCCAGCAGAGCTTCATTTGCTCGGGCGGCCGGTCTTGGGTCGACGTAGGCCGAGCACCAAAAGGATGATGCCGACGCCCGCGACTATCAGTCCGATGGAGAGCCACATTCGGTTACCGGTCATGAAACTTCCCGGGATCAAGTTCACTCCCTGCCCGGCGAATACTCCACCGATGATTACAGCGATCAAACCGATGGTAATGAGGGCGATGCGCCCGACTCTGCTGTTCACGTTACCTAGTTTACCCTTGACCACTTCGCGCTCATCGGAGAAAAATCAGGCCAGTGAACATGGCTTCTGACATTTGTTGGCCCGAAAATGACGCCTCCGCCGGGGAGGGGTTAAATGACGAAGGCGGGAGCCGGGCCTGGTTGCCCAAGCCCGCCTCCCGCCGTCGAACTTTCTACTTTTTCAGCTCGGCGGGGACGTCGTCCGGGTTCGAGTCGGTGGCTGCGGCAGCCAACCGGTCTTCCCACGCCTTGCGGATGTGGACAGGGGTGGGCGGGGTGAGCAGTGAGACCACCACGTAGACCAGCAGGGAGCCCAGCAAGCCATAGTAAATGGGCTCGTTAGCGTAAATCCCGTCCGCACTGGGCAGTGCGCCGGTGGCGTACAGGACCAGCATGAGTATTGTCAGTCCGCAGCCCACGGCGATGGACCAGGCAGCACCCAGGCCCGTGCCGCGCTTCCACACCAAGCCACCGATGATGGCTACCAGGAGCCCGCCGACGAGGATGTCGTAGGCGATGGTCAGGGCGAACACCACGTCACTGACAATGATGGAAATCACCACTACCAGGATGCCAAGACCCACCACGTAGAGGCGGTTGGCGCGGACGTCGTGCTCAGGGTTGGAGGAGTCGGAGGTGTCGATATCCCTGCCGAACCAGCTGGCCACGAACGGGACAACGTCCTTGCGGGCCACCGTGGCGGCGGCGATCAGTGCGCCGGAGGCGGTGGACATCATGGCTGCCACGGCGGCTGCCAAGACGAAGCCTCCAATGCCGATCGGCAGCAGGTATTGGGCAACCTCGGCGTAGACAATGTCCTTGCCCAGTTCGGCGACGTTGATGTCAGGCAGGGCCACCCGGGCGGCCAGACCGATCAAAGCGCCGGCGAAACCGTAGATGATGCAGTAGAGGCCGGCGGTGGTGCCACCCCAGCGGGCCACCTGCGGGGTGCGCGCGGTGAACACACGCTGCCAGATATCCTGACCGATCAGCAGGCCCAGACCGTACACCACGAAGTACGTGATGATGGTTTGCACGCCGATGCCGTCCCACTGGAAGAAGCTTTCCTCGACTCGTCCCTGGATGGCGGTCAGGCCGCCGGCCGCGTTCAGCGCGAAGGGGAGCATGAGCACAAAGACGCCGACGGTCTGGATCAGGAACTGCACCTGGTCGGCCAAGGTGATGGACCACATGCCGCCAATGGAGGAGTAGATCAGCACAATGACGCCGCCCACGGCGATGGATATCCAACGGTCCCAGCCGAAGAGCACCACAAAGACGGTGGCGTAGGCGCTGGTGGAAGTTGCCGCAATCATGATGGTGTACGCGAGCATCACTATGCCGGAGACTTTGGTGGTTTCCTGCCCATAGCGCAGGCTGAGCATCTGCGAGACGGTGTAGATTTTGAGCTTTTGCAGCGTCGGGGCAAACAGCAGGCTCAGCAGCAGCACGCCCACGCCGATGGCAACCACCAACCACATCCCGGAGATGCCGAACTTGTAGCCAAGCCCCACACCTCCCACGGTGGAAGCGCCGCCAAGCACCACGGCCGCCATGGTTCCGGTGTAGAGGAAGGGGCCCAGACGGCGTCCGGCGACGAGGAAGTCGCTGTTATTCTTGGTGCGGGATTTACCCCACCAACCAAAGGCCAGCATGGCCAGCAAATATAAGCCAACTATGGCGATGTTCAAGTCCACGTGACACTCCAGTGTGCGAGGTAGTAAGTATGGGTATTGGCCGAAAGTATTGCCTCTAAAGCAACATCTGTTGTCTATTAGGCTAAACTGTGATCATAGTTACAGTCAATGTTCCGTCTTGGAACGCAGTGGCAGCAGTGTGGCGAGGAGCCTTCATGAAATCTTTGCCCTTGGAACCAAGCATCGATCCGGTGGCCATCGGATCACGCATCCGCGCTGCCCGCCAAGACCAGCGCCTGACCATTGAGCAAGTGGCCGACGCCACGGGACTGACCAAGGGATTTCTCAGCAGGGTGGAGCGTGATCTGACGTCTCCCAGTGTGGCGTCACTGGTGACCCTGTGCCAAGTCCTGTCGATCTCCATCGGTGACCTGTTCGCGTCCCCTGACACGCATTTGACCCGAAAAGGCGAAGGCCCGCGGATCCACTTGGGCGGTGAGGGAATCGTGGAGCGCCTGTTGACCGCCCGCTCTGAACGACGAGTGCAAGTCCTCGGCGCCACCATTGAACCCTATGGGCGGGGAGAGTCTGAACTGTATGCAGTCGATTGCGACGTGGACGTGCTGCACATCATCAGCGGCGACCTGACGCTGCGCATGACCCAAGACACCTACGAACTGACGACGGGCGACACTCTTTCATTCCCAGGACGTGAGCCGCACAGCTGGGTGAACCACACGGCCCATCCCGTTGAGGCACTGTGGATACTAGTCCCGGCAGCCTCAGGCTCCGGGGGCTAAACCCTCCACAC
>NZ_JAUNVV010000008.1:36085-48809 GCF_030540645.1 Arthrobacter sp. | reverse complement strand
CACTACCGACCCTCCTGCACTTTCGGGGGTGTTTTGCCTGGCGCTCTTTGAATTGGACGCACCCAACGCAGGGCACGAGCCATCGTACCTTCCGGCCACTTCCTGAACCTGCAGGAGGGACTCCCGAGAGGCCCCGGAAGGTGCAGGAGCGTCGGGTGGGAGGGGCCGGAAGGTGCAGGAGCGTGGGGTGGGTGGACACCCTCACGCTCCTGGTGCTTGATGCTGTGGTTAGACGGCGTAGCGCAGGATGCCCGCGGCCTGGACGTTCTCCGGCAGATCGGATTGCCGCACTGCCAGCACCCGTGCGCCAGCAGAGATCGCATGCCGCGCGATCTCCTCGATGGCATCATTGTCCGAGCCGGGATCCAAGGTGAGGTGTCCGTCGTCGTCCACGTTCCCCGGAACCAACGCATTCATGTCCACCGCGAGCGTCCCTATTGCCCCGAACGCCGCCGCACGCGCGAGGTCGCTGAGATCCGCCGAGGCGCGGCCGCTCTGCCTGCGATCGGCAAACGTGGCACGCAAATCTGCGAGTTCGGCTGCGTAGAGTCCGTCGAGAATCTCCCTAGCGCCATCGGCGAGCTGAGCCTCCGTCAAGTCGTCAGGGTTGCCACGAATGAGTTCGGATGCCACCTGTGCGTAGCCCGTTACATTGCGGTAGATGCTGGCCAGGGGTTCGGCCGCAGCCAGAATCAGCGGTTTGCCGTTGAGGATGGGGCGGAGCGCATGATCGACGGCCCGCGAATACTGCATGAGGCGCACCTTGCGGTTTTCATCGCCCTTCAACCGTTCGTGCGAGGACCGGGACCCAACGGTTCCAAGTCCGACGGCGCTCGCGGCATCGTGGGGTGCGTCAGGGAGCGGCACCTCCTTGGCCGGCATGTCAGCGGAGACCTCCACGAGCCGCAGCCCGTTCTGCGAGATGGCGAGAACGAAGGCGGAATGCGGGAAGGTGGTGGCGCGAAGGATGGGGATGATGGCGAACCGGTCGCTCACGCCCACCTGCTCCTCCAGTTCGTTCGGGAGGCGGTACTCCACTATCTGCTCCGGGGTGACGAACACTGCGAGGCTGCGGCCCAGATCGAACCAAAAACTGGTGTCTTCAAGGAGACTGTTGAGTTGTTCTTCGACGGCGGCCGCAGTGTTCTCGTCAGCGCGCTCGCGGACGCGCCCCATGGCGGTTTTGAACAGTGTGCGTGCTCTGAGCTGATTCGATTCGGAATCAACTGGAACCGTACTGGTGGGAAGGTAAATGGAAACACAGAGTGACTCGCGGGCTGATGCGAGTCGTTCTATGTCACTGTGTGTTGGCATATCGATATGCATGGTCTCTCCTTCTGATCGTCCATGTAGAGGGCGGCGGGGGCAGACATCTGCATCGTATCAACGAAGTCAACGCCCCTCCAGAGGAGAAGGTCCCTAGCAGGAACGGCACCGTAACGGCACTGGCAAGGCCGCCGGTCAGCCCACATGCACCCAGGGTCGCTGGGTCAGGTCCGGCTCGGCTTCGCGGAGCACCTCGCGGGTTACCGGGGCAATTTCACCCTCGCCAATGAGCAGGTACTTCAACAGATTCTTGATGGGGCTCCCCTCCGTCCAGCGGAAATAGATGTGGGGGATCAGTCCTGTGGCATCGCGGATGTGTAAGAGCACTGCGGCAATGGTGTTGGGCACATTGGAGGAATGCACCTGCAGGATTTTGAAACCGTGCCTGGTAATTCCGTGGACTTCAAGGGCTGTTTCAAAATCGGAAGAATCATCGACAATGACTTCCATGAAGAGCACATTCTGCGGATTTCCAATGTCATTGACCTGTGCTGCATGGCTGAGTTTGCGGCGGTAGGCGGACGCGCTGCGCGTCTTGGGATCATGGGAAATGATCCGGATGGTGTCTTCATCCACTGCCGCCACGAAGTTCATGGCGTCCTCATCCAGGCGAACATACGTTGCGCGCAGCTCAAAGGACCGGCGCAGCCGTGAAAGCAGGCTGACCAGGACAATTCCGAGAATGAAAAGTACGGCGATCTTGAGCCCGTCGGGTCGTTCGATCGAGTTGGCAACCGTCGTGTAGACGAACACCCCCGAGACAACCCCGAAGCCGATGGTCTTGTAGCGTTCTCCCTTGCGTCTTGCCGACAACGTGACGGCTATGGCCGCGGACGTGATGAGCACCAGCACCCCTGTCGCGTAGGCACCTCCCTGGGCGTCGACGTCGGCCTTGAAAATGATGGTGATGAAAATGGCAACAACGGTGAACACCAGCACCAGGGGCCGCACGGCCGCCGCCCATTCCGGGGCCATGCCAAAGCGCGGCAGGTAGCGTGGAACCAGGTTGAGCAGACCGGCCATGGCGCTGGCGCCGGCAAACCACAGGATCGCGATGGTGCTGATGTCGTAGACGGTGCCGAAACCTTCTCCGAGGAGGCTGTGCGCCAGGTATGCGAGCGCGCGGCCGTTGGCGGCGCCCCCGGGCTGGAATGCGGCCGCCGGGATCAAAATGGTGGTGGCCAGCGAGGACGTGATCAAGAACGTGCTCATGATGACGGCGGCCGTGGTCAGCAGGCGGTGGGCGCCCTTGATGCGGCCTTCCGGGCTCGCCTCGGTGTCGCTGTCGCGGCCCTTAATCTGGGGCATGACGGCAACGCCTGTTTCAAAGCCGGACAGGCCCAGGGCCAGCCGCGGGAACACGAGCAGGGCGATGGCTACGATCATGATCGGATTGCCGTGCGAGGTGGTGAGAGCGCCCCACCAGTCGGCCGTGAGCAGCGGGCTGCCGGCCACATTGACCAGTGCCACGCTGATGACCACAAGGTTCAGGGCCAGGAAAATGATCACCAGCACGACGGCGATGCTGATCGCCTCCTTGAAGCCGCGCAGGAACACTGCGGCCAAGGCTGCGATCAAAACGAGCGTGATGAGGATGTTTTGGCCGTGCAGGAAGGCTGGTGCGAAGGGGTTCTCAATGACGTGTGCAGTGGCGTCGGCGCTGGAGAGGGTGATGGTGATCATGAAGTCGGTGGCGGCGAAACCCAACAGCGCCAGGACAAAGAACTTCCCCCACCAGCGGGGAAGAAGACGCTCGAGCATGGCGATGGAACCGGCTCCATGTGGACTTTCCCGGGCCACCCGTTTGTACACCGGAAGTGCGCCGAACAGTGTCACCAGCACCAGCACAATGGTGGCCAAGGGTGCCAGCACGCCTGCGGCCAGCGCAGCGATGGCCGGCTGATAGCCCAGCGTGGAGAAGTAGTCCAGACCAGTCAGGCACATGACCCTCCACCATGAGTGGGGCTTATGGTCCGGTGATGGCCGTCCGTGCGGGCCTTGTCGCTTGCCAGCACTTTCCGGCATCCCTTCAAGCAGCCATTGGCGCAGGGCTGCCCTTCCTTTGAGCTTCCCGTTCGCTCCGGGTTCGAAGGGAGCTTTGGCGAGGGTTGTCACGGGAGGCCTTTCGTTTCAGTGCCGTCCATTGGCGGCACATGGAGACTAGCACCGGGCCGGCGCGAAAGAGCCTGTCTTGACGAAATCCTTACGCCGCCTGCTGCAGTGTGTCCATGCGCATGGAATGGGGTGCCCTCAACTTAAGGTATCCACTATGAAACTTTTGGTTCACATTAGGCAACATCGGTTGTACTATGGTGAACAACTGCACGGATGTGACGCAGGTCAACTGTCTAGAAATGAGGACATCCATGAAAGAGCTCCGCATCGAAGCCAACGGCAACCTTGGCCCCATCGACTCCTCCAGGATCCCGCGCTATGCGGGTGCCGCCACGTACGCACGCCTCCCGAGGCTGGACCAGGTGGCGAAAGCCGACGTCGCCGTCGTCGGTGTCCCCTTTGACAGCGGCGTCTCCTACCGCCCGGGTGCACGGTTTGGCGCGAACCACGTCCGTGAGGCTTCCCGGCTGCTGCGCCCCTACAACCCGGCGTGGGATGTTTCACCGTTTGAAAACTGCCAGGTGGCTGACGCCGGCGACATGGCCGTGAACCCGTTCAACATCAACGAGGCCATCGAAACCATCCAGCAAAACGCCCTTGACCTGACCGCCGGCGGCTCGAAGCTGCTCACCATCGGCGGGGACCACACCATCTCGCTGCCACTGCTGCGCGCCGCAGCCGAACGTGCTGGCGAGCCCATCGCCATGCTGCACTTCGACGCGCATCTGGACACGTGGGACACCTACTTCGGCGCCGAATACACCCATGGCACCCCGTTCCGCCGGGCTGTGGAGGAAGGCATCCTGGACACCGAAGCGATCTCTCATGTGGGAACGCGCGGCCCGCTCTACGGCAAAAAAGACCTCGACGATGACCACCGCTTCGGCTTCGGCATCGTCACCAGCGCTGACGTCTACTACCAGGGCGTGCTGGAAACCGTGGCGAAAATCCGCGACCGCATCGGCAAACGCCCCCTCTACATTTCCGTGGACATCGACGTCCTGGACCCTGCGCACGCCCCCGGCACCGGCACACCAGAAGCTGGCGGCATCTCCAGCCGCGAACTCATCGAGATCATTCGCGGCTTCCGCGGCATGAACCTCGTCGGCGCCGACATCGTCGAGGTGGCCCCAGCGTACGACCACGCCGAAATCACCGGCATCGCCGCCAGCCACGTCGGCTTTGAGCTGGTGACGCTCATGGCGGACAACCATGTGGCAGGCGACCGTTTCGGGGAGCCCAACGGCTACGCGCCGCAGGCCCTCGATGCGGAAGAACGACGCCGGCCAGCCGGGTTCGCGCCGACCAGGACCGAAGGCGGTGCCAAGTGAATCCGCAGATGCTCCCCGACCTCGCAAGCTCCGCAGCGGACCTTTCACAGCCGGTGGCCCCTGACGCCCCCCAGCGCAACGGTGGCGACCTGGTGGTGGAGACTCTCTCCGCCCTCGGCGCCGAAACCGTTTTCGGGATCCCCGGCCAGCACGCGCTGGGCTTGTTTGACGCCCTGAGCCGCTCACCGCTGCATTTTGTGTCCTCCCGCGTGGAAAACAACTCGGCCTTCGCAGCCGACGGCTACTCCCGGGCCACGGGCGAAGTGGGTGTGCTGTTCCTGTCCACCGGTCCCGGCGCCTTGACAGCGTTGGCCGGGTTGCAGGAAGCATACGCAACCGGTGTTCCCATGATCGTGATCGCCAGCCAGATCCCGCTGGAAGGATTGGGTGCCCGGCGCAAGGGCATGCTGCACCAGCTCGATGACCAAAAGGCGTCGGCCGCCAATGTGACCAAGAGTCAGCGGCTCATCCAGCACGCCTCCGGTATCCCCTCGGCCATTCAGGACGCCTGGACGGAAGCCGTCTCCTCCCCGCAGGGCCCGGTGTGGGTTGAAGTGCCGCAAAACGTGCTGCTGGACCCCATCTTTGTCCCCGCCGTGGAAGATGCGCTCGCCGAACCCTTCGACAACCCGCCGCGCGTCGAGCTTGTCCGTGAAGCCGTGAAATGGCTCAAGGATGCTGTGCGCCCCGCCATCGTGGCAGGCGGCGGTGTGCGGCGTGGCAAAGCAGAAGAGCCACTGCTGGCCATCGCCGAAAAGCTCAACGCGCCCGTGGTCTGCACCCCGGGGGGCAACGGCGCCTTCCCTTGGGACCATGAGTTGTCGCTGCAGTCGTGGGTTGAAGACAGGCACGTCACGGAAGTGCTCGAGGACGCCGACGTCCTGGTGGTCATCGGTTCATCGCTGGGGGAGGTGTCCAGCAACTACTTCACCATGGAGCCGCGCGGGCGCATCATCCAGATCGATGCCGAGCCGCGGGTGCTTGAATCCAACCGCCCGGCGCTGGGCATCCGGGCCGACGCCGGTCAGGCGTTGAGAGCGCTCAACGATGCCTTGGATTCGTCGCTGAGCGCTGACGCGGATTGGCACGGAGCCAGCCCGGCCGACGTCGTGAAAGAGACGTTGGCGAAAGTGCAGGCCCGCCTCGACGGGCAGGACCTGGCACTTGAGCGCACGTTCATGGCGGACATCCGCGCGGCCGTCCCGGATGACATGCAGACGTTCTGGGACATGACCATTTCCGCCTATTGGGGTTGGAGCTGCTGGGATTCACGTGACGGTGAATTCCACTCCGCCCAGGGTGCCGGCGGGCTGGGCTACGGCTTCCCGGCAGCAATTGGCGGGGCGCTGGGGCTGCAAAGCCATGGCAAACCTGCCCGCGTGCTGGCGGTGGCCGGCGACGGTTCCGCCATGTACTCCATCGCCGAACTTGCCACGGCCAAGCAGCACAACGCACCCGTCACATGGCTCATCGTCGACGACGGCGGCTACGGCATCCTGCGCGAGTACATGGTGGACTCCTTCGGCAAGGCAACCCACACCGAGCTGACCCGGCCGGACTTCGTGAAACTCGCGGAGTCGTTCGGGGTTCCTGCGCAGCGCGTGAAACCCGAAGATGTCGGGGACGCGCTAAAGGCTGGCTTTGCGGGGGACGGGCCGAACGTCGTCGTGGTTGATGTGTTGCTGAAGATGTTCGGGCCCACGCACCTGAACCTCTGACCACCGCCGCTGGGTCAGCCACTGGCTCCGTCACCGGTTCGGCGGCGGGGGTGGACAAGCCTCCTAGACTGGTGGGCATGGCCATTCTTTATGATGCTGAACTGACCCCCTCCAAAGCCGAGCTCCTGAGCAAGTGGCTGCCGAGCCGGCCGTGGTTTGCCGGGGATGCGGGCGCGCTGGAACTTCTCGGCGCGTTCCGCTTTGACGATCCGGCCGGCGAGGTGGGCGTGGAAACGCACCTGCTGCGCGTGGGGGAGCGGACGTACCACGTCCCGCTGACGTACCGCGGCGCCCCCTTGTCCGGGGCGGAGGAATTCCTCATCACCACCATGGAGCATTCGGTTTTGGGAACGCGCTGGATCTATGACGCCACAGCGGACCCCGTTTACGTGGCCGAGCTTGCCGCCGCTTTGCTCACCGGTAAGCCACAGGTGCAGCAAATGCTGGTCACAGGGGATTCATCGGAGTTGCTGCCGGAATCAGCCTGGATCAGCAGCAATGCAGCGTCCGACGTCGGCCTGCCGGAGTTCGCCGCTGGCGTCCCCGCCACGACGGACACCGTCACGAATATCCCGGCTGGTCCGCTGAACTTTTCCGTGTTGCGTGAGCTGGACACCAGCGGGGCGCTCCCTCACGGGGCCGTATTGACCGTCACGTGGGACGGCCAAACGACGCCAGTGGTGATCGCCGCAGCCGTCACCGCTTAGGCCACCGCTGAGGAGCAGCGCGGCAGCCCTTTTCGTGGACTCGCATCAAGACGGATGGCTACACTGGGGCCATGGTGAGCTTGGAACCGCTGGGCAAGGACTTGTTCGTGGTCAACGGTCCTGTGGTCCGTGACATGGGAGCCCATTTCAACACGCGGATGACGGTGGCCAGGCTGAAGGACGGGTCGCTGTGGATTGCCTCTCCGGTGCACGTCTCGTTCTCGTTGTTGGCTAAAATCATCGCGCTGGGCCCCGTCCGCTACCTGGTCTCGCCAACACCCCGGCACTTTTGGCGCCTGAACGCCTGGCACAAACTGTTCCCCGAAGCCCAAATGTTTTCCAGCCCCATCACCTCTATCACGCTCAAGAAGGGCGAACTACCGCTGGCTGGCATCTTGGGAGAAACGGACGAGGATTTGTGGGCGCCGGATCTGGAACACATCCAACTCCGTGGCAGTTCCCTCCTGCAGGAGGCGGTGTTCTTTCATGTACCCTCACGCACTTTGCTCGTTGAGGACGTAATACAGATCCATGAAAGCCACCCGGGGCGCCATCTGCGCAACGCCCTGGTGGCACTCGGAGGGGTGAAGGCTCCATGGGGCGGGGTTGGCCGTGACATTCGATTGACGTTTCGCGACAAGGTTGCAGCGCGGGAGTCCATCGAGCAGATCCTGCAATGGGACTTCGACAAGCTCGTCCTCGCGCACGGGCCCATTGTCACCGAGGCCGCCCGGGAAACCGTCGAGCGGGCATTTGCCTGGCTCAACATCCGCAGTGGCGGGAACTAGATGGGGCTGACATGCAGACACATAATCTGAGCACCACCTGCTGCATCGCCGGAGGCGGGCCGGCAGGCATGATGCTCGGAATCCTGCTGGCCCGCGCAGGCGTCGACACGATTGTGCTGGAGAAGCACGAGGACTTCTTTAGGGATTTCCGTGGCGACACGATCCACCCGTCCACACTTGATTTGATTGACCAGCTTGGGCTGCGCGAGAAGTTCGACGCCATTGCCCAAAGCGCCATTCACTCCCTCGACATTGTGATCAACGGCAATCGACTGACCCCGGTCGATTTCTCCCACCTGTCCGGGGCGAACAAATCGATCGCGCTCATGCCGCAGTGGGATTTCCTTTCCCTTCTGGCCGAGGAGGGCGCGAAGTACTCCACCTTCCGCTTGATGATGGCAACTGAGGCCATCGACCTGATGTTCGACGGCGGACGCGTCTCGGGAGTGCGTGCGAGGACTCCCGTCGGCCTGCTTTCAATAACGGCTGCGCTGACTGTCGCAGCAGACGGCAGGGCTTCGACGCTTCGCCACGCGGCGGGGCTGGTCCCGAAGGACTATGGCGTAGCCATTGACGTGCTGTGGTTCCGGTTACCGAAAACAAAAAACAATCCGCCAGACACGCTCGCCTATCTGGATGCCGAGTCGATGATCATCACCATCCCGCGGACCGACTACTTCCAGTCCGGGATGCTGATCCGAAAGGGTGACTTCAAGGGCATCCAGGAGGCTGGACTGGACGAGTTCAGGGCCAGGATCGTGCGGACCGCCCCGTTCCTTGCCGAGGTGGTGTCCTCGCTTGAGCACTGGGACCAGATCAAGCTCCTGACGGTCCAGGTCAACCGGCTGGAGCAGTGGGGCAGGGAGGGCTTCTTATGCATTGGGGACGCCGCCCATGCGATGTCACCGGCGTTCGGGGTGGGCATCAACTACGCGGTCCAGGACGCGGTGGCCAGCGCCAACCTGCTGGTCGGCAGTTTGCGTGCAGGATCGGTGACGGTGGCAGAACTCCAACGTGTGCAAAAACGACGACTGAAGCCTGTTGCCTGCATGCAGCCGCTTCAACTGATGGTCCACAGATTCATTGGGAAGCCAGGTGGCGGGGCGTTCCTGCGCAGCCCGATGAGCTGGTGGCAACGCGCTGTTGCAGCGGTGGCTCTGCCGGTGGCCCGCCGCGTGACAGGGCGCATTGTTGGGCGTGGTTTCCGTCCGGAACGCATCGAACCACAGCTGGATCCCCGACCTTCCGCAAGAATGGACAGATGAGCGACAACGATTCCCAAAAGCGGGCCCAATTCCTGGCGGCCTACGACGAACAACTGCGCACCGATGCGGAGACGCCGAGCGCCATCAAGGTTATTGTGCAGGGCCCGCTGCGCTTGGTGACGTTCCTGAACGGACGAGGATTCATCACCTACAAGAACCTTGGTGGAGCCGATCAGGCTGCCATCCAACGGCTCGTTCCAGAAGCGATGGCGTACTACCAAGCGGACGCTGAGATCATCCGTGTTGAGTGGAAAACCCGTGGACACGATCATGCCCCTGGCATGCATGAGGCTTTGATTGACAACGGCTTCATCCGGGACGAGCAGGAGTCGATCATGATTGGTGAAGCGTCGGCATTGGCCGTTGACGTTCCACTGCCTGAGGGCGTGACACTGCGGCAGGTCACGGAGGAAACAGACGTACGGGCGATGAGCGCCATGCAGGACGAGGTTTTTGGCGACCCGGTCTCTGATGACATGGCGGAAGCACTGCTGCGAAGGCTCGCCATCGATCCCGGGATGGAGTTGTGGGTGGCCGAAGTCGAGGGACGAATGGTGACGGCAGGACGTCTGGAACTGGTTCCAGGGACGAAATTTGCTGGGATCTGGGGAGGTGCCACCCGTGAGGAGTGGCGTGGACGAGGAATATACCGTGCGTTGACGGCAGCCCGTGCGCGCTCGGCACTCAACCATGGCAAGCTGCTCATTCACAGCGACTCCACCGAATTTTCACGCCCCATCCTCGAACGCTCCGGACTTCTGAAAGTGTCAACAACCACCCCGTATTACTGGAAGCGATGAAGCAGATGGAGTCTTGGATTCTCCCTTGAGAAAGGTGTTTCGGGAGCCTATATTTAGTGTGTCAATTGTTTTGGATACCGGCCGCTGACAACACCTTGCGTGGCGCCCTACCGGTGATCGGGAGGGTCGGATCATGAAAATGACAATATTTGCGCTGGTTGCGGCGGGAGCGCTGTTGGCCAGCACAGCGTGCACCGCTCCAACTACCGGAGGCAGCACGCCGTCGGCCTCGGCCAGTTCGGAACCTACCAGTTCGGAACCGGAGTATGCGGCCACATTGCAGAAGCAGATTCCCGAACTGTTGAAAGCCAATGCGATCCCGGGCATGGTGGTGCTGATTGAATCTCCCAAACTGGGGAACTGGTCGGGCACGTTTGGCACCGCCGACCTAGGCAAACAGGTGCCGATGTCCCTGGACGACTACTTCCGGATCGGCAGCAACACCAAAACGATGACCTCAACAGTGATCCTGCAATTGGTTCAAGAAGGCAAACTGAAGCTCGAGGACCCCATTTCAAAGTACCGCCCGGACGTGCCCAACGGTGCGAACATCACCATTGCGCAACTGTCCGAAATGCGCAGCGGACTCTACAGCTACACCTTCGACCCGGGATTCAACGCCACGCTCGACAAGGATCCACAGAAGGCCTGGACTCCCGATGAGCTTCTGTCCATCGCCTTCTCGCACCCGGCGACCGCTGCTCCCGGGCAGGAATACGACTACTGCAACACCAACATTGTGCTGCTGGGAACGGTGATCGAGAAACTGACAGGCGAGTCTGTTGCCGAGGCGTTCCAGAAGCGGATCTTCGAGCCCCTCGGGCTCAAGCACACCTCTCTGCCGGCAAACACGGATTCCACGATTCCGAATCCGCATGCCCAGGGGTACCAGTTCGGCACGAACGTTGAGACCATCGACTCGTACGCTGTTCCGGCACCCCAGCTGCCGGCGGCCCTTGATGGGATCCTCAAGCCGCTCAATCAGACGAACGCGAACCCCTCGTGGACGTGGACGGCGGGTGGGGCGATCTCCACACCCGGTGATCTAGCCGTGTACGTCAAGGCGTTGGTGCATGGTGGCCTGCTCAATGCAGCAACGCAGAAACTGCGGCTGGAGAGCATTCAGCCCATCGTCCCCGGCCAGAAGAACGGTGTCGGCTACGGGCTCGGGATCGCCGAGTTTGCACCGGGAATCCTCGGCCATGACGGGCAGATCCCCGGGTATTCCACGTTCATGACCTATAACATCAATACCGGCGACATCCTCATTGTGGGAACCAACCTTGCTGCCTCGCCGGTGCATGGTGAGAATGCGGCCGTGGTTGTGGCCAAGTCAATAATCGGCACAATGTACGGTCCAGGGGACCCCTCAGGAGGGGACCCGGGTTCGTCGAGTGCCTCGACCCCCGCCACCTCCGGGTGACTGCTTTTATGTTTGGTTGCCGTCCGGAGCCGTGGGTTCCTCGCCCTTGTAGCCAGCGAGCAACTGTATGACCCGCTGGCGGACTGCGCCGGGATCGGTGCCCAGCCTGACGAGGACTTCTACCGCAACGCCCTCACCGACACGGATCAGGCCGAGCAGGATGTGCTCCGTATCTATGTAGTTATGGCCCAGCTGCCGCGCCTCTGCAAGGGCGAACTCAAGCACCATTTTGGCGTGCGGGGTGAACGGGATATGTCCTCTCTGAGGCTGCTGGCCCGTTTCAACGATCTCTGTCACTTGGGCACGGACGTCGTCCAATGAAACGTTCATGGCCGCCAGCGCCTTAGCCGCAACGCCCTCGCCTTCGCGGATCAGGCCGAGCAGGATATCCTCCGTACCGAAGTGCTGGTGCTTGAGCTCGCGGGCTTCCACTTGGGCCAACACCACAACACGTCGGGCCGGGTCGGTAAATTTCTCAAACATTTCGCCACACTCCTCGCCAGGGCCTACTTTGATGCTACGCAGTTTTTGGCGATTGTGGGCTGTTTTTCGGATTCAAGGCTCTGCCGCGCATGGGGGGGCATGACCAGGCCAGCCGCAGCAACGAGGCTGTGCGCGCGCCGTTCTCCGGCAGTGTATCGCCGCCAGGCCACAGGCATCCCTTGCGGCCTGCCAACCCACTCAGGTAGATTGCGCTCCACGACTTGCCAAAGACAAGCACGTTCGAGAGGGCTGCAGATGCCGAATACCACCTGCCACATGTCGATTTCGCTCGACGGCTTTGTTGCCGGGCCGGAGCAATGCCGCGAGCAACCACTCGGGAAGCGCGGCATCGAACTGCATGGCTGGCACATCGGCGACGTGCGCGCCAACGAAGCCGACGCGATAGCGGCCGACTGGCTTATGCGCCCGCGCGGCGCTTATCTCATGGGCCGGAATATGTTCGGGCCGATCCGCGGTGAGTGGGAGGCTGACTGGCAAGGGTGGTGGGGCTCAGAGCCTCCCTATCACGCACCGGTGTTTGTGCTGACCCATCACGCCCGCAAGCCACTGGAGATGGACGGCGGAACCACCTTCCACTTCGTCACCGACGGGTTCGACGCCGCTTACGCCCAGGCACGTGAGGCGGCTGGCGACGATGGCGTGGACATCGCCGGCGGCGCATCCACCGTTCGGCAGGCACTTCTCGCCGGGGTCGTCGACGAGTTCACCCTCGACATCGCCCCAGTTCTGCTCGGCTCCGGTGAGCGG
>NZ_JAUNVV010000008.1:34061-35985 GCF_030540645.1 Arthrobacter sp. | reverse complement strand
CCGTGCAGCCCCCGAGTGCCGCGTAGGCCGGTCAGCGGGCCGGGCAACAGTGACCGGCCGGGTTGTACAGCGGCTTCTGCCCGGCAGCGCCCCCCATCGAGGGACCTTCTGCTGTTGCGGCGGCAGGCATGCCCCGGGGACGGTTTACAGGCCCTCGTTATCGCTGCGTAGGGAGCGGACCATGCTCTGCAGGACCCTGAAAGCACACGACTGCTCATCCTCCGACATGCCGCCCACCATCCTGACCTCGACGGATCGGACCGCAATGCTCGCCTTCTCCAGGCTGCGCCTGCCGCTTGGCGTGAGCTGGGTGGGAAGAACTTTGCCAACAGGGGCCTCCGCCGGCCGGCTCACGTAGCCGTCCCGTTCCAGCCCCTGCAGCAGCACGTTCATTGACTGCCGTGTGACGAACGCTCCCCGCGCGAGCTCAGAGTTCGACAAACCCGGTCGCTGGGCCAGTAGCTCTAGGCAGGAGTAATGCGTCATGGTCATCCCGAGAGGCCGCAGCACAGCCTCCATGGCAACTCGAAGGGCGCTCGATGCCTCTTTCAGCAGGTACCCCAGTGACGTCTCCAGATCAACACCAGTAAAGTCTTGACTCATGTCAGTATTCTGACATAGTTTCGATGTGTCAGATAACTGACACATCTTAAAAGGACTACCACCATGCCCGTCACCGGCCCCGACTTCATCTCCTTCCAGACCTGCGATCTCGACGCGTCGCAGGCGTTCTACAAGCGATATCTTGGCCTCGTCCGCTCGCAGGCGGGCCCTCCGCATGCTGTCGTCTTTGAGACCACGCCGATCGCGTTCGCCCTGCGGGACATTGTTCCCGGCACGGATCTTGCGTCCGCTGCCCAGCCCGACATCGGTGCCACGATCTGGATCCATGCCACCGGCGTCCAGGCCATTCACGACGCTCTCGCCGCCGACGGCCACACCATAGTCTCGGCACCGATCGACGGCCCGTTCGGCCGCACGTTCACTTTTGCAGACCCCGACGGCTATCAGGTCACCCTTCACGACCGCGCCTAAGTCTGCAAACTCCACCGCAGTCGTGGCTGCAAGATCGAGCGCCCGGCAGGAAGGCGGCAGCTTGTCCAACATTCCCGATGTGCCCAGTTCACTGCGGGCGCAGTCCAAACCCAGACGGTTTCCCTGCTGGTGGTCGTCCCCGCATGTTCAATCCTGCTGGTCGCGGTGCTGTACGTGCTGCTCCGCCCGCTCATTCCGAGCCGCATAGCTGTTCATATGGGACCCGATGGCGTGATTGGCTTGGACTTGGCGACCATTGTCAGCAACCTGAACGTCGCGCTGGAAGTGGTGTCCAGCAATTCTGTGGGAATGGGGCTGATTGGCTTTCTGCTCTTCTTTGCAGCTGCAGCCAGCACCTACGTCACCTTGTTCCCAAGGGCCGGACTGGACTTCACTTGTCCGTCGAGGCCGGACACGTAATAGCTGCGCTTGATTTTGGCCGTGGCACGCCCCCACTCGCTGGCCTTGGCGCGTGCTTGGTGGAGTTCAAAGGATGGGGCGTCCTGAAAGCATTCGGAAACATCCCACACCCGCGGATTGTCACTTTGCTCCACAGAGAAGGAAATGCACCCTGGTTCAGCCAGCGTCAATTCAATGTGGTGAGGCAGGAACGCCGAGACGGCTGAGACCTCATCGTCACTGTGGCAAATTAGCTGCCCGGTCAAAATAGTGTTGTTCACGAGACAAACTCTGTCACGGACAGGACTTACGTAGGCTTGCCGCGGAGTCCCGCAAGAGTTCCAATGCCGGATCAACCCGCCACTGACATGTGGCGTTTAGCCCGCAACCTCGTCATCATATTTGAACATGTTCAAAAACTATGCTCAACTAGAAACTGAACACGTTCAAGAGCAAAGGATGAAGTCATGGACGGCAAGAGCGCACAAAC
>NZ_JAUNVV010000008.1:28585-33961 GCF_030540645.1 Arthrobacter sp. | reverse complement strand
GCAGGGTGGCAGGTGCGCACGGTGGGCCGTTCGGGCGACGCCGTCTGGGGCGATACCGCGGCCATCACCGCTGTTCTTGACGGCGCGGACTTGCTACTCAACCTGGCCGGAAAGTCCGTCTCGTGCCGCTACACCCCGGCCAACAAGGCGGAAATTATTCGTTCCCGCCACGAGACAACCGCAGAGCTTGGCCGGGCCGCCGCCGTCTGCACCCACCCACCCCGGGACTGGTTCAACGCGAGCACCGGCACCATCTACCGCGATGCCAGTGATCGCCCGCAAGACGAGTACGACGGCGAACTCGGTTCCGGCTTTTCCGTCGACGTGGCGCGGGGCTGGGAAGAAACGCTCGCCGCTGCGGAGGTGCCGGAGACACGCAGGATTCCGCTGCGCATCACTATCGTCCTGGGCCCCGGCGGCGGCGTGATGCGTCCGTTCAACAATCTGGCACGTCTGGGGTTGGGTGGCCGGATGGGCGACGGAGGGCAACAGTTCAGTTGGGTCCACGTCGAGGACGTGTTCCGTGCCGTGCTGTTCCTGCACGAACACCGTGAGATCACCGGACCCGTCAATATTGCGGCTCCCGAGGTCGTGACAAACGCGGCACTGATGTCCGCTGTGCGCCGGGCAAACCGTGCTCCATTGGGGTTGCCCACCCCGGCGTGGCTGCTCACAATGGGAGCCGTGTTGATCCGCACGGAAACGGAACTGGTGCTGAAAAGCCGCTGGGTAGCGCCGACGAAACTTCAAGACGCAGGATTCATTTGGAAGCATCCCGACCTGAACGGTGCGCTGGCCAATGCCAAAGCAGACCGTTTCAGCATGAGTTACGGAGTGCCGGCGCTGCTTCTTGGATGGCTGTGCACCTTCGTGCTGTTTTGCTTGGGGCTGGCGTTGACCGCTGCCGTGTCGCCGCTGGACACCGGGCTGGGCTGGTATTTTCTGCCGGTGGCGCTGATCTACGGATTCCCGGTCGCTGCAATCCTAGGCCTGCCCCTGGCAATACTTATTGCTTGGCCGCTGCGTCGGGTACGCAACCAGCGTCTCCACGTCTTGGCGTTTGCGGCGGTGCTTGGCTCAGTCATGGCCGCGCTGCTGATCATCAGCTCTCGCGGCGAGATGCTGACAAGCGCTACTTCCCTGTTCACCGGCTTGGGGCTGGTTGCGCTGGTGGCCGGTTGCGGCGCCCTTGGCCGGGCCAGTGTCATGAGCCTGGTGGAGCGCCGGAACCCGGGGCTGGAGGAAAGGCACGAAACCGAATCCACGTGCCCCATCCGATAGGCTCGCTGGGGGAACGCCACCATTCCCGGCCGCACCCGCGTTGTGCCCAACCATGGGCAAACAGCGTGGTCCGGCCAACTGACTGTGATTGGAACAACGCATGGGCACCGCCTCCTCCATAACGCTCACCACCTGTGTCATTGAGCTCGCTGAGCTTGGTCGGGATTCGCCGTTGCCGTCCGTGCAACCGCTGCTGGAGCCGCCGTATGTTGTAGGGGACACCATCCCATCCGAGATTTCATCCGGCGTGCGTTGGGGCAAGGTGAACAATGTTTATCCCTACCCCATGCAGGAGAGCTACACGCGAGAGGTCAGCGCAACGGAACTGACCGCCGTCGTGCTGGAAAATGACAAGGTGAAGGCCACGTTTTTGCCGCAGCTGGGAGGCCGGCTCTGGGAACTGACCGACAAGGCCACCGGCAAGGAGCTCCTGCACACCCAGGACCGCATCCACTTCGCGAACTTTGCGCTGCGCAACGCATGGTTTGCTGGCGGCATCGAGTTCAACATTGGCACGCGCGGGCATTCCACAACCACCAACATTCCCCTGCATTCTGCCATTGTGCGCACTCTGGAAGGCCAGGAAGTGCTGCGCATGTGGGAATTCGATCGGCTGCGTGAAGTGGTGTTCCAGATCGATGCGTGGCTTCCGGAGGATTCACCCGTCATATTCGTCGCCGTGCGCATCCGCAACCCCAATGACAAGACCGTGCCCATGTACTGGTGGACGAATGCCGCCATCCCACAGACACCTCTAACCCGCGTGATCGCCCCGGCCACGCACGCCTACGCCACGGACTACGACGGCTCCATGGCCCGCGTTGACCCCACAAAATTCCAGGACCGGGACGCTACCTGGCCGGCGCGCAACACCCACGCAGTGGACTTCTTCTTCGACCTCGCCCCGGACGAACGCCGCTGGGAAGTAGCTGCCGATGCCGACGGCGACGGGCTCGCACTGGTTTCTTCCGCCCAGCTACGCGGGCGCAAGCTCTTCGTGTGGGGCGAGAGCCTGGGCGGGCAGCGCTGGCAGGAATGGCTGTCGCCGTCGGATTCGGGCGAGCCGCGGCAGTATGCGGAAATTCAGTCAGGGTTGGCGCAGACTCAGTTTGAACACGTCCCCATGCCGGCTGGTGCCAGCTGGCAGTGGGTGGAGGCGTTCGGCAACGCCGCATTGGACCCCGCGCTCGCAGGTGGTCAGTGGAGCGCCGCCGTGGCCCATGGGGCGCAGCGCGTTGAGGCTTTGGTGTCGGAGCAGGCCATTGCAAAGGCCTTGGACGACGCCGGGGCCTGGGCCGATCTGCCGCCGTCGGAAATGGTAGTGGCTGGCAACGGGTGGGGTGCGTTGGAGCGGGAGCGCCGTCAACACGCGGATCTGGACTGGCTCGATGAAACAGGTACCCCGTTTGGTCAGGAAACACTGACGGCAGAGCAAGGCCCGTGGGCGGAACTGCTGCGTGCTAACGAAGGCATTGTTGAAAAGCCCTTTGAGGCTACCGCGGGAGAGGTGCCCAGCCAGCCGTTTGGTGGGGCGGCCTCCTTCGTCAGGGGTCTCGACTGGGAGGACCTTCTCACCGCAGGGCGCAACACCAGCGCCGAGGGCGCCTTCCACCACGCCGTCATGGTGCAGGCGAGGGCGTCCGCAGGTGCTGGGGATCAAGCGGTGGTGGCCAAGTTGTACCGCCAAGCGCTGGAGACAACATTTGCCGCAGGGGAGCCGCTGAGTGTGCGAAGCCGCGCGCTGTCGCACCGCGGACTGGGGTTGGCGTTGTTGGCGGCCGATGACATTGCCGGCGGCCTGGCAGAACTGGCCGCCGCCTGCGCCTTGGAGGGGGAGTGCCGCGAGTTGCTGGTGGAAGCCGTGACGCTGGCGCTGGACAACGGTGCACCGCAATTGGCACAGGAGTTGTTGGACCGGGCCCCGGCGTCATTGGCCGGCCTTGGGCGGGTTCGCTTCCTCCAGGCCAAGACCCACGCGGATTTGGGGGAGCGCGATGCCGCTGCGGCCATCCTGAAATCAGGAGTGGAGGTCGTGGACCTGCGTGAAGGCGTCAACGCACTCCACGAGCTGTGGAAACAAGTATGCCCGGACGAGGACGTGCCAGCGGAATACCAGTTCAGCATGCACTAACCCACCTCTACTACCGACGCTCCTGCAGCTTTCGGGGCTAATCCATGGACGCTCCTTCACGTTCTGGGGTGAAATCGAAAACGCTCCTTCATCCGGTGAAGGAGCGTTTCGTGTTTCATGACCAACGGTGCAGGAGCGTTGGAAAAAGACGCCCGGGAAGTGTGGGAGGGTGGGGAGAAAACGACCTGAAAGTGCGGGAGGGTCGGTAGTGTGGCGGCGGCGCGGGGAAACCCTTGACAGCCATCTGTGAGCTGTGCCATAGTTTTGAGCATGAACCTGTCAGACAGCTGGACAGCCGGACAAGACCAAATTGTGCGTGTCAGCGCCGCGGAAGCCGTTTTCAAAGCCATTCGATCGGCCATCGAGGCTGGTGAGCTTGCGGTTGGCGTGAAGCTGAGCTCCGAAACCGCATTAGCTCAGCAATACGGTGTGAGCCGCTCCGTGATCCGGGAGGCGCTGCGATCCTGCACGGCGCTGGGATTGACTGAGACGCAAACCGGCAAGGGCACCTTCGTAGTGGCAAATCGAGCCTCAAGCGACCTGGTTCTGGGCAATTTTTCTGCCCGCAGCCTGATGGAAGCCCGCCCGCACATCGAGGTTCCTGCCGCGGAGTTTGCCGCTGCGCGCCGCACCGAGGAACAACTCCAGGAGATGCGCGGGATCATCGAGCTCATGGCGGAGGAAGACGATCCCGTCATATGGGTGGATCTGGACGCCAGTTTCCACGGTGCCATTGCCAGGGCCAGCGGCAATGGCGTGTTTGCGCAGGTCGTCAATGACATCCGCGACGCCATGGTCAACCAGTCTGAAACCATCAACCTGATTACCGGCCGCGCGCGCCAGTCGGACCTTGAACACAGGCTCATCCTAGATGCCATCACCCACGGGCGGGCCGCCGAAGCCGGCCACGCCATGGCCGAACACCTGTCCGCTGTGGACGCGGCACTGACCACCATCACGGGAGCGCAAGAAGCATGACCACCACTGAATTTCCCGCCCATGCACCCCTCGCCGTACAAACCCGAGGCGAGCTCGTGGAAAGCGTCCACTACGGGTCGCTGGCCGCCATCGACGCCACCGGAAAAGTACTGTTGAGCCGCGGCGAACCCACGGCGCGGATGTACCCGCGCTCGGCGCTGAAGCCGCTCATCGCCGTCGCACTTCTGCGCGCGGGGCTGCACCTGCCAGCCGAACAGCTGGCTCTGGCCGCGGCAAGCCACTCAGGCTCGGTCAGTCACCAGCAAATAGCCGCAGAGATCCTCACGGCTGCGGGCCTTGATGAGAGCGCCTTGGGCAACTCCACGGACCTGCCCTACGGCGTCGCCGAACGCGAGGCGTGGTTGCGCACCGGCAACGGCCCCACGCACTTGGCCCAGAACTGCTCCGGCAAGCACGCCGCCCTGCTGGCCACCTGCGTCCTCAACGGCTGGCCGATCGAAGGCTACCTGGACCCCGGCCACCCCTTGGCCGGGCTGATCCGCGCCACCGTGGCGGAACTGACGGGTGAAACCATTACGGCGGTCAGTACCGACGGCTGCGGCACCGAGGTGTTCGGGCTGTCCCTTACAGGGCTGGCCCGCGCCTTCGGCAAGCTCACCACTGCCGCGGCGGGCACGGCGGAGCACGACGTCGCCGCCGCCATGCGCTCCCATCCCACCATGGTTGCCGGGCTGGGACGCGACGTCACGGCGTTGATGGAGGCCGTGCCGGGCCTGCTGGCGAAGGACGGATTCGAGGGAATCCAGGCCATTGCCTTGGCAGATGGGACCGCCGTGGCCGTGAAGATTTCCGACGGCGGTGACCGGGCACGCATGCCAGCTGCAGTTCCAGCGCTCTTGGCACTGGGCGTTGACCCCGAGCTGCTGGCACCCTTCAACCACCTGCCCGTGTTCGGCGGGGGTCATCCGGTTGGCGAGCTGCGCGGGCTGCCCCTAACCGTCTGATCGTCTGACTGAACCACTACC
>NZ_JAUNVV010000008.1:0-28485 GCF_030540645.1 Arthrobacter sp. | reverse complement strand
ACCCCGCTGAGCAGCAACACGCACCTGGTCAACGGCCTTGCCATGGTGAAGCAGGCTGCAGCCCAGGCCAACCATGAACTGGGACTCCTTGACGATGTCCGCGCCGGGGCCATCATCCGGGCCTGCCAGGAAATCATTGCGGGGCAGTTGCATGAGCAGTTCGTGGTGGACGTCATCCAGGGTGGTGCCGGGACGTCGTCGAACATGAATGCCAATGAGGTCATCGCCAACCGTGCGCTGGAAATTCTCGGCCATCAGAAAGGTGAGTACCAGTACCTGCACCCCAACGACCACGTCAACCTCAGCCAATCCACGAACGACGTGTACCCGACGGCGGTCAACGTGGCCACCATTTTCGGGACGAAGTCGCTCGTGGTTGCCATGGAGTACCTGTGTGACGCCTTTGCCGCCAAGGCCGTGGAATTCCGCACCGTGGTGAAGATGGGCCGCACGCAGTTGCAGGACGCCGTGCCCATGACGCTCGGCCAGGAATTCAACACCTATGCCGTGACGATGGGCGAGGATCGGGCGCGCGTGGCCGAATCCAGCCTACTGGTCCACGAGATCAACCTTGGCGCCACTGCCATCGGTACCGGGCTCAACGCGCCGCTCGGCTATTCCGAACTGGCCTGCCGGCACCTGGTGGAAATTTCCGGACTGCCACTGACCACATCCGTGGACCTGATCGAGGCAACGAGCGACGTCGGCGCTTTCGTCCACCTGTCCGGTGTGCTCAAGCGCGTGGCCGTGAAACTGTCCAAAATCTGCAACGACCTGCGCCTGCTCTCCTCCGGCCCCCGTGCCGGATTTGGCGAGATCACGCTGCCGGCCGTCCAAGCAGGGTCCTCCATCATGCCGGGCAAGGTTAACCCGGTGATCCCGGAGGTGGTGAACCAGGTGGCATATGAAGTCATCGGCAACGACGTCACCATCACCTTGGCTGCAGAGGGTGGGCAGCTGCAGCTCAACGCCTTCGAACCCATCATCGTGCACAGCTTGACCAAGAGCATGCGCCATCTTGAGGCTGCCTGCTACACACTTGCAGACAAGTGCATCCGCGGCATTACGGCCCACGAGGACAAGTTGCGTGCACAGGTGGAGCATTCCATCGGCCTGGTCACTGCGCTAAGCCCGCGCCTGGGCTACGCCACCTCCACGGCCATTGCACTGGAGGCGCTGGCCAGCGGCCGGGGTGTAGCGGACCTGGTCCTGGAACACAAACTTCTCACCGCCGAACAGCTCAACGAACTGCTCCGCCCGGAGCACCTGGCCAACATGGGTGATTAATCTGCCGATGGCAACGACGCCACCGGCACCGTCAATTAAAGGATTCATAACATGAAGCAACTGGAAGTCATTGAAACATCCGATTTAGTTCAAGATTCGCCCAGCGCCTCCCTGACGGCGGAGGACGCTGGGCTGCACAAGGGCTTGAAGTCCCGCCAAATCCAAATGATCGCCATTGGCGGGGCCATCGGCACAGGTCTTTTCATGGGCGCCGGTGGACGGCTGGCCGGAGCTGGTCCGGGCCTGGTCATCAGTTATGCAGTGTGCGGCTTCTTTGCCTTCCTGATCCTGCGGGCCCTGGGCGAACTGGTCATCCACCGCCCATCCTCGGGCTCCTTCGTGTCCTACGCCAGGGAGTTCTTCGGGGAAAAGGCGGCGTTCGTCTCGGGCTGGCTGTACTGGCTGAACTGGGCGATGACGGCCATTGTCGACATCACCGCCGTCGCACTCTACATGCATTTCTTCGCCAAGTATGTGCCGTGGGTGGGGACCGTGCCACAGTGGGTGTGGGCGCTGGCCGCGCTTCTGACGGTGCTGGGGCTGAACCTGGTCTCCGTGAAGGTCTTTGGCGAACTGGAGTTCTGGTTTGCCCTGATCAAGGTCGTGGCACTGGTGTCATTCCTGCTCATCGGCACCTACTTTGTCATCTTTGGAACCCCTGTGGCTGGGCAGGAAGTCGGCTTCACGCTGATTGCCGACCACGGCGGGCTGTTCCCGAACGGGCTGCTGCCAGTGGTGGTGGTCATGCAGGGCGTGGTGTTCGCCTATGCCTCCATCGAACTGATTGGCACGGCCGCGGGGGAAACCCAGAACCCTGAAAAGATCATGCCCAAGGCCATCAACACCGTCATTGTCAGGATTGCCGTGTTCTATGTCGGCTCGCTGGTGCTGCTGTCGCTGCTGCTGCCGTACTCGGCATACAAGGCGGGGGAGAGCCCGTTTGTCACGTTCTTTGGTTCCATCGGGGTCGAAGGGGTGGACTCGATCATGAACCTGGTGGTGCTGACGGCGGCCTTGTCCTCGCTCAACGCCGGACTCTACTCCACCGGGCGAATCCTGCGCTCCATGGCCTTGTCCGGCTCAGCGCCGAAGTTCACCGCGAAGTTGAACGCCCGCGGTGTCCCATATGGTGGCATTCTGCTCACTGCGGCCGTTGCGTTCCTTGGCGTCATCCTGAATGCGGTTGTTCCCGCCGCGGCATTTGAGATTGTGCTGAACGTGGCGGCGCTGGGCATCATTGCCTCCTGGGGCATGATCGTGCTGTGCCAGCTGGCCTTGTTCCGGCTGGTGAAAAAGGGCTTGGCTGTCCGGCCGTCCTTCCGCATGATCGGTGCCCCCTACACCGGCTACTTGACGCTGGCGTTCCTTCTAGCAGTGCTGGTGCTGATGGGCTTCGACAGCCCGGTGGGTACCTGGACCATCGCCTCCATCGTGGTCATTGTTCCGGCACTCATCATTGGCTGGTACGCCAGCCGCGGACGGATCAATGAGATTGCCGCCAGCCGCGACGGCAGCACCGGCGCCCACCCGGTCACCGCCCACCACAGCTCCGTCATGGCAGCCAAGGAAGGATTCGACGGCGAGCCGCAAGGCTAAGGCGAGCGCCGGCGTCGGGCACTCCCAAGGTGGGTCACCCCAAGAAAAAGGCCCGACGCCGGCTAAGCCCCGCCACCAAACGCCACGTGCCCGGCGGGAATAACGTCAGTGCTGACTCTGTTGACACCATTAGATGCAAACGCATGAATACTGCGTTAGCTTTTCAAGGAGTCTTCATGCAGCGCACCATTGTCGTAATTTCCGCCGGACTTGGCGTTCCCTCCACCACGCGCATGCTCGCCGACCAGCTGGCTGCGGGTGTCCTTGCACGGCTGACCCAGCAGGGGATCACGGCCGTGCTTGATGTGATTGAACTGCGAGAGTACGCCACCGACATCGCCAATAACATGGTGACCGGCTACGCGGGCCCCGCCTTGGCCCAGGCCATCGAACGGGTGGCCGCGGCCGACGCCATGATCGCCGTGACCCCCACTTTCAGCGCCTCCTATTCGGGGCTCTTCAAATCATTTTTCGACATCCTCGACCCGAAATTCCTTGACGGCATGCCCGTCCTTTTTGGCGCTACAGGCGGGTCTGCGCGCCATTCGCTGGTGCTGGAGATGGCCATCCGCCCGCTGTTCAGCTATCTGCGCGCGAACACCATGCCCACCGCCGTGTACGCCTCACCCGAGGACTGGGGAGGTTCCGGCAGCAAGCCGCTAGAGGCGCGCATTGGGCAGGGAGCTGCTGAATTAGCAGCTGTCCTGAGTGCACGCCCACTGCGAAGTACGACGTCGGAACCCGGCACCGCGACGTCGGACGGTGCCGCTGGGCTGGGGCTGGGAGGCGGAGTACCCGGGCACCGGGACAAGCGGGCCCGGCACGAGGCAGAAATGATGACTTCGCTGCCGTTCGAGGAATTGCTGGCGCAAACCCGCCGCCGCTAAGCCCGCCGTCGCTAGAAGATGGGCTGCACCGGCTTGGACGTCAGCGGCGGTGGGTCAAGATTCTCAAGCACCACTGTCAGCGCCGTGCGGTAAATCTCGGGATGGATTTCCGGGCTGGCATGGCCGGTATCGGGAACCTCGTAAACGAAGTGACGGTTGCCGGGCATAAGCGCCTCCCAGCCGCGGATGGCTGAGGAAGCGTCGACAATGAAGTCGTCGGGGTCGTAGATCATTCCGATCCCCGTGCTGGCTGGCACCTTGCCGTCATATTGTTCCGGGAAGGCCAGCAGGAAGGTGGCTTGGGTGGTGCTGAGCATCAATGAGTTGTTGTCCGGGTCAAGTGAGCTGGAAATGCCGCTGCGGGCCGCTTGGTACATGCCCTGCCCGTTGGGGTTGGCCAGCCCGCCCCACAATCCGGCACCGATCCGGCCCAGCAGGCCCAAATAGGGAACCACTCTTCCGGCGAGGGATATGTACTGTTTGCCTGGGTCTTCCACGTCTGCCACATTGCTGGGGCTGGACCCCATCACAATCAGGGTCACGGCGGTCCCCGTTTGCGCAAGCAGGGAAGCGAGCACCGTGGCGGCCATGCCGCCGAAACTGTCGCCATAAAAGTAGACGGTGTCGATCTTGCGCTCATAGACGTCCCGCTGGATCGCAATGAACAGCTGGGCAATGTCAATGCCTTCATTGGAGTAGCCGATGAACGACGCCGGTGCGCGCTCGTTCATGGCGGGCTGCAGCGCGGAGAGTTTCCGGCCGGCGTCGCGGTAGCTGACCCGGAAGCCGCCGAGCAGGTACCAGGTCTTGCCGGGGAAGCGCAGCGCAGCCGTTCGGTTTTCCTCATTGTCTGGAGTGTTGATCCGATATTGACTGCGCTCGGTCAGGATCGCATCTGCGGCAATGTTGGCCTTGAACGCGGTGGTGATGGCGGCCGCGCCCATGGTCAGGAAGAACAGTCTGCGCGGCATGTCGGGAATCTGGCGCGGTGGTTTCGCAGGAGGGGAAGGCTGTTCCGAGCCGTCGTCCTGTTGCAGCTTGCTGTCATCGGCTGTGCTGGTTGTCATGAGGGATCACTCATATTCTTGCACGCTTTCAAGCTCGTGAATGGCCTGTGCCCGGCAAAAGTTACCGGATGGTACGCGGCATGCATTGCCGCGTACCGGAGCATGAAGACGCAGCAATTTGGGGGGATGCGTCAGAGCGTAAAGTGCTGTCGTCTAGACTCGGTGGATGAACACCCAGGGCGCCAAAGACGCCGTGCCGGAACCGGCAAAGCCAACCCAAGGGGAAATCCTTCCCTCGGTGGCCGGGGCGGGGCGCCGTTACTCGGGGATGTGCTCCGCTGACCGCGTATTGGAACGCCACGGCCGCCTGGTGGCTGCGGGGATCGACGTCTTTGGCACGCAGGGGTACGGGGGCACAAAGATCAAGACCCTGTGCAAAAGCGCCGGTTTGAGCGAACGCTACTTCTACGAGTCCTTCGAATCCCGTGAGGATCTCCTCGCTACCATCTACGACCATCTGGCCGCCGTCCTGCTGAAGGCTCTCAAGGCGGCGTTCAGTGACAAGGCCAGGGGCCTTTTGGCGGCGGTCAAGGCCGGAACCGGCGAGGTGGTGCACTTCATGCTGGACGACCCCCGCCACGTCAGGATCCTTCTGGTGGAAATGGTTGGGGTTTCGGACCAGCTGGAGGCCATGCGCCACCGCTCACTGAACGACTTTGCCGACGAGACCATGAACCAGCTGCTGCTGCTCTGTGGAACGGACCCCAAGGAAGCCCGCGAATGGCTGGCCGCGCATCCTGAGGACCAGGCGATGGCCGACATTTTGGACTTTGCCCGGCTCACGGCAGTGTCCATCGTTGGAGGGGTCAACAACATGCTCCTTGACGCCCTGCAAGGCGGGACCCTGCACAAAAGCCAAAGAATCATCGACGTCTCCTGCCAACTCATCAGCAACGCCTCCCTGGGCATCCGCGCGCTCGCAGAAAAGCAGTGCCCGCACCCCGCCATCGCGGTGCACTGAGCCACTCAAGACACGCGCCAGCCACAACTCTTGGTGAGCATCCACGGAGGTGACACGATGGAGGCATGCAAGACTTCTGGCAGTTCGTGGGTAGTTACTGGTGGCTGGCGTTCCCTCTGGCCGGCATTCTCGGGGGCTGGGGAAAGGCTGTGAACAGATCCAGCGAACGCCGTCACCAGCGCAATATCGAGCTGTACAAGCTGCAGCACCCGGAAGTCGCCGGGCTTGACGTCTCATCACCTGCATGGGATTCCGCCCAGGTCAAGGTGCCGGGCAATGGTGAGCCGGGAAAGACACCGGGCTACACGGAAGCCGATGTGGCCAAGGTGATGGATGAGCATGACGCCGTCAACCGACAATGGCTGAGCTACGAACTGGATGTAGCCAAAATGATCGACTTCCCCATGATGAGTGACGTCCGGCAGCCACTCACAGTCGCGTTTCTACGTTCCAAGCGCGACGCCGACGCACTCCGCCCGGTGGCCGCGGCAGATGTGGTGGACAAGGGCCGCTGGGACGACTATCGCAACGCCGTCAACGCCTATGCGGTGGCGTTTGAAGTCGCGGAAAAGGAAGCCCACAGGGTCAAGGACTCCGCATTTAGCGAGCCGGAACGCCTGCGTCTGAAGACTGCACGGAAGCTGGTGAACATTGCCGAAGATGAGGCCGGCACCGCGTCCGAGCGTCGCACCGCTTACACACGGGCCCGTAAGGAGTTGGACGGGTTGATTGTCCTCCCCGACGTCACCATTGCCTCCCTTGAGCAAAAATTGGCAAAAATGCTTGAACCCGGCAGCTAGCGTCACAAGAATACCGCCACAACCCACCCATCCCTGAGATGTTAAGGATCCACACTGTGAACCTGCTGCCCTCAAACACCAACCTTGCCGCCAGCCCCTACGACTCGATCATGGAGCTCACCAACCCCGGACCGGGAACGGGGGGATTGCGTCCGCGAGCACACATGGACCACGGCTTGCCGGTGCTTTCGCTCAACGGCAACTGGCGCTTCAACTATTCGCAGTCGCTGGCTGCGGCACCTGTCGGCATTGAGGCGGAAACGTTCGACGACGGCGCCTGGGACACGCTGCCGGTACCCTCCAGTTGGAACTTCCATGGACACGGCGCCCCGGCCTACACGAATGTGCAGTTTCCTTTCCCACTGGACCCGCCCCACGTGCCGGATGCCAATCCGGTGGGGGACCACAGGTGCCTCTTTGACGCTGGCCAAGAGTTCCTGCAGGGCGCGGTGTTGCGTTTCGACGGGCTGGACAACGCTGGAACCGTCTGGCTCAACGGCCAGTTGTTGGGCACCACGCGTGGCTCCAAGCTGTCGCACGAGTTTGAGGTGACCGGCATTGTCCGGGCCGTGGCCAACGTGTTGGTGGTGCGGGTGGCCCAATTCTCCGCATCAAGCTTTTTGGAGGACCAGGACGCTTGGTGGCTGCCGGGCATTTTCCGTGATGTGAGCCTGCTGGCCCAGCCACAGGCGTCGTTCCGGGACGTGTTTGTGCATGCCGGCTACACCGCTGGGGGCAGCGGGACGCTCCGGGTGGAGATCGATCCGCCGCTGCCGGACGTGGTGGCCACCATTGTGGGGCTCGGCTTCAGCGGGGTACTGGAATTTGCTGGAACGGATCATGATGAACAAGGCGGTGAAACGGGAGTTTCCGCCACTTTTGACGTGGGCCAGGTGGAGCCGTGGAGCGCGGAATCGCCCATCCTTTATGAGCTGACACTTTCCACGCCCCTGCAGACTGTGCGGCTGTTGGTGGGCTTCCGCACCATCACGGTCGAGGACGCACAGATCAAGCTCAACGGGACGCCACTGTTGTTCCGAGGGGTGAACAGGCACGAACACAACCCGGATTTGGGCCGGGCGGTGCCGCGCGAACAAATGCGCCGGGAGCTGCGCCTGATGAAGGCACACAATATCAATGCGATCCGCACCTCCCACTACCCGCCGCATCCGGTGCTGCTGGACTTGGCAGACGAGCTGGGCTTCTACGTCATTGACGAATGCGACTACGAAACCCATGGCTTTGAGGACGGCGATTGGGCTGGGAACCCCAGCCAGGAACCCCAGTACAGGGAAGCGTTGCTGGATCGGATGGCAAGAACCGTTGAACGGGACAAGAACCACCCGTCCGTCATCATGTGGTCGCTGGGCAACGAGGCTGGCAAGGGCGAGAACCTGCGGGCCATGGCGCAGTGGACCAAGGAACGGGACCCTGAGCGTCTGGTCCACTACGAAGGGGACTGGGCCTGCCCGTACGTCGATGTGTATTCACGCATGTACGCCACCCCGGCGGAAGTCGAGTTGATTGGCCGCCAGGAAGAGGTGCCGCTGCCGGACCCGGCGCAGGACGAGCACCGGCGCAACCTGCCGTTCATCCTGTGCGAGTACGTCCACGCCATGGGCAACGGCCCCGGCGGTCTGCAGGAATATCAGGATCTCTTCGATGCACACCCCCGTTTGCAAGGCGGGTTCGTGTGGGAATGGATTGAGCACGGCATTCGCCAACACACCCCGGATGGAGAGGCGTTCTTTGCCTATGGCGGTGACTTCGGCGAGCAGGTCCACGACGGCAACTTCGTCATAGACGGCATGGTCTCGGCCGACTTGGAACCGCGTCCGGGCCTGCTGGACTACAAGAAGGTGGTGGAGCCGCTGGGACTGGCGGTCTCCGCCGACTGGCGCGAACTTGCCGTGCACAACAAGTACGACTTTTTGGACACCGCGCACCTGGCCTGGACGTGGACGGTTGCCGGGCCTGAAGGCAAGATGGCAGGCGGCACGCTGGAGGTACCTGTGACAGCGGCAGGGGCCAGGGCCGTCGTCGAGCTTTCTGCGGAGATTACCCGGGAACTGGCACCGGAGCGGGTCTTGACCATCAGCGCAGTACTGGCGCACGAATCGCCGTGGGCGCCGGCTGGCCACGAGATTGCCTGGACCCAGCAAGGGATCCCTGCTGCCCCGCAGCCGCAGGTGCACACCACCTCCGGCGCGGCCGGGGCCGTGGTGGAGGACGGGGAGCTGCACTTTGGCCCGGCCACGTTCAGCCTGTCCACCGGTGAACTGAGCACCTTCAAGTCCGTGCCCGTCAATGGGCCGCGGCTGACGCTGTGGCGTGCACCCACCGACAACGACAACGGCAAGGACCACGCCCTGCCCGGATCCCCGCGCACCGCCGACACCTGGGTAGCTGCCGGCCTGCCCCTTCTGCAGGGGCGGCTGCAGTCCATGACGTACGACGGCGGCGAGCTGGCGGTGCGCGTGCGCTACGGTGTGCCGGTGGCCCGCCAGCATGTGGATGTCGAGTATGCATGGCGCACCGACGGGACACTGTTGGAACTGAGCGCGCACCTCACGCCGAGCGAGGGCTGGGGGCAGACCTGGCCGCGGTTGGGTTTCGACTTCGAGCTCCCGGGAGAGTTCTCCCAGGCCGCGTGGACCGGGCATGGGCCGGGTCAAAAGTATCCGGATACGGGCATGGCAGCGCAGCGCGGGTGGTTCAGCGCCTCCATGGAAGAACTGCAGGTGCCATACGTCAGGCCGCAGGAAAATGGTGCCCGCGCAGGGGTGTCCAAACTTGTCCTGTCCACAAAGCCGGCGGGTGGGCAGTCCGTGACGTTCCAGAGCGAGGACTTTGCGTTCACGCTCCAGCCCTACTCACGGCAGGTTCTGACGAATGCCAACCACACCCCTGACCTGGTGGCAGACGGGATCAGCCACCTGACACTGGATGCGGCCGTGCAGGGGATTGGCACGGCGTCGTGCGGGCCGGGTGTGCTACCTGCGTACCAGCTGGCCCCGGGGCCACTGAGTTCCACGGTGGTGCTGGGCTAGGAGTGATTGGCTCCGGCTGCCGTGAGGTGGTGCCTGGGAATGTGTGCACCACCTCACACGTTGGAATGACTGGGAACGAATACCGTCCGAATGCAAGGAGCAGTCATGTCGCGCACAGTTGTCATTACCGGGGCCAGTGACGGAATTGGGGCCGCTGCGGCAAAAATGCTCGCCTACCCCGGAGACACCCTGGTGGTGGTGGGGCGCTCGCCCGAGAAAACCAAGGCGATTGCACAGGAGCTGGAGTCAGACTATTTTGTCGCCGATTTCGCCGAGCTGGATCAAGTGCGCAAGTTGGCTGCAGCCCTGGCGCAGAAATATCCGCGCATTGACGTGCTGGCCAACAATGCCGGCGGCATCATGGGCAGCCGGGAAGTCACGGTGGACGGGCACGAGAAGACGTTGCAGGTGAACCACCTGGCCCCGTTCCTGCTCACCTCGCTGTTGATTGACCAGCTGGTGGAAGCCAGAGCCACCGTCATCAATACTTCCAGCAACGCCCACAGGGTCATGGCCAAGTTCAATATTGACGATCTCGACGCCCAGCAGCGCTACAGCCCCAATGCTGCATATGGCAATGCCAAGCTGGCGAACATTCTCTTCACGAAGGAACTGAACAGGCGGTATGGGGACCACGGTGTCAACGCCGTCACCTTTCACCCCGGGGTGGTGGCCACGCACTTCGCCGCGGAATCAACATGGCTCATGCGCCTCGGATACGCCGGTGTCATGCGCAGGCTCCTGCTCTCCCCGGAACAGGGTGCCGACACGCTGCTTTGGCTTGCCACGACACTGCCGGGCGAGGATTGGACGCCGGGGGAGTACTACGCAAAGCGCAAGATTGCGAAGACAAGCTCGCTGGCAAACGATGCGGCACTGGCGCGGCAGTTGTGGGAGCGCAGCGCAGTGATGGTGGGGCTCAGTAAGTGAAACGTCCGCCGGTGTAGACACCTTCGGCAAGTTGCCGGATCAGCCAAGGGCTGAAGGCAAAAGGTGTGGCCGTCACGGCTTCCTCCACATCCACCAGTTCGCTCCATGCCCAGTCGCACACCTCTGCGGGATTGGGTGAGATGGTTTCGGGGCCCTCATAGATGGCGGTGAACACGGGGCAGATCTCGTTCTCCACAATGCCTGAGGCATCAATGGCCCGGTAACGGAAGTCCGGAAGAGCTGGCTGGATGCCACTGACGACTATGTTCAGCTCCACTGCGGCGCGGCGGACAATGGCTTCCTCGAAAGTTTCCCCCGGGGCCGGGTGTCCGCAGAACGAATTGGTCCACACCCCAGGCCAGGTTAGCTTCGAGAGGGCACGACGTGTGAGCAGCGTGCGTCCCTGGGTGTCGATCAGGTGGCATGAAAATGCCAGATGCAAGGGTGTGTCAGTGGTATGCACCAACGCCTTGTCGGCAGTGCCGATCTCGTTCCCGTTCTCATCCAACAATCTGACCAGTTCAACGTTTTGACCCATGGTGGGACCTACTCCTTTTGCACGTGTCACACCAGTCTATGGTTCCAAGGCCGCCGAGGCGTGATTAGCAAGGGCGCCAAGTCTTTCCGCCCGGTGCATAACAGCGGGGACCATTGTATCCGGGGTAGGCGCCACCAGTGTCCTGCACCGGGGGTACATACGGTGCCGGTGCCGGAGGTACATAGACGGGTGGCAGATTCCGGATACGTTCGGCCTCTGCCGCGGCTGCTTCTGCCTGAGCTTTCGCAGCCGCTTCCACTCTTTTCTGCTCTTCCGCGGCAGCCTTCGCTTGTGCAGCCTCTACTTTCGCAGCCGCTTCCGCGGCCAGCTTCTTTGCGGCAGCTTCGCCTTCGGCTTTTGCCAGGGATGTTTCTGTTTTCTTCAGTGCCGCAAGGTTGGACTCAGCCGTCTCGATCTGCGCAGAAAGGGACTTGATGTGCGTTGCGAGTTCAAGGTCGTCAAAAGCAGCCCACACAACCATGTTTGTGCTCGTCTTCCCTGTCTGAAGCAGGGTCCGCAAAGACTTCGCCGTGGTGATGGCAGGTGCCACCACTGAAATCAGTGAGCTGGTAGCGGCCGCAGTGGAGCCGGCACTGGTTGCAGTCGCAGTTTCCAAGGAATCGCTGACATCTGCGACCTGAGCGGGCAAAGTGCAGCTGATGGATGGGTCGTACAGGCCTCGTGCGCTGGCTTTGGCCTCTTTTTCAGCGTCCTTGACCGGAGGTAGGAACTTCGTGTTCTTCCCAATGGCCACGGCGGTGCCGAAGCCAGCACGCGCAATGTCAGCGCTGGCGAAAGTGCTGCCAGGAGTGAAGACGGCAGCCAGTGTGCGATCGTACTTGTCCTTGCGTTCCACGTCGTACTGCAACTTGATTTTGGAACCCACAGGGAGCAAGCCACGCAGGAAGCTGGTGGCCTGCGCACCCAGACATTCGACCGGCTTGTTGGGATCCTTTGTTTCCGGTGTGTCGATGTTCAACAGCCGGATGATTTCATTCTTGCCATGCACGGAAGCCACGAGAGTGTCCCCGTCAGTTATGGACACCACTGTGCCGGTATCTGAACCATCATTGCTGCACACCTAAACATGCGAAAGAGCCCATTGTTTGGCTCATGCCTTGACCACGCTATGGGTGACCACCTCGTGCAATTCCACGTTCCCGGACGGAAGTTTCCAGTAGTGGAGACGCAGTGCCCCGGCAGTTCCTTGTTCCACGTACAGCCGCATGCACACATCCTCGCCTCGCATGGTGGGTCCGGCGTGGGCACCTTCGTTCTGGCGCAACGGGTGGGGATCCCGCTTGCGCAGAGGCCCTTTTCGATCAGCCACCAAATCGACCACGGCGCGCAGGGTTTTTCGGCGCTGCTGTTCGTTCAGGCATGCCCACGAATCCAGGAAATGTTGAGAGCAAGCAAAGTTTGCCAACGGGTTCCCGGCCTTGTCCTGCGCAGGAACGTTCAGTGCCCAAGCCAGCATGAGCTCGAATCGAAACTGATCCTCGGCCACCATGAACAACTGCTGTGGTGCGGCCTCGCTACGTGACGTGGAGGATCTGCGCTGCTGCTTTTGCTGCACCAATGCCGACTTCGTTCGGACCAACTCGTCCCGCAGCGCTTCTTTCTCGCGGTCCAGCTCATTGAGCTCTTTCGCCAGTTCCTTGGATCCGTTCCTTTCGGCTTCGAGTTGGTCCTGCAGCGCCCTGGCTACTTTGTCCGTGGCGCCCTGCCGTTTTTGTGCTTCAACCAGCTCGGTGATGGTGTGCCGGGCCTGTTCCAGCTGCATCTGAGTGGATTGCAACGCCGTGCGCCGCTCGGCAGGGGTCAGCAGCGACTCTTTAGTTCCCGGCATGTCGCCAGCAGCCACTTCAGGTGTACCGAACACGTCGGTTGCACCGCAATCGCTGGAGGTTTCCTGGGCCACGTCATCGGTGGGGCCCGCACCAATACCGGCGGAGCGGGTGGTGAACAAGCTGGCGTAGGGCCGGGCGCTGTCAAGCCAAGCCGGCCCGCCGCGGACCAGAGGTGGGGCAGGGACGGCTGCTTCGTCGTCGTCCACGTCCAGCATGGACAGCAGCACGGCACCATTCTCGTAGACCACCCGCACCCGGACCACCTCGCCCTCGGTCAGGAGGTCCTCGGCGGAGTCAAGGTCGTTGGAGGAAATGCGTTCCACGTCGATGCGGAAATCACTGCCGGGCCAGAGCTCCACCATCGCGACACGGGGGCACACGGACTTGACCCGGGCCAACGCCACATCCCCGTGCTGGTAGACGGTCACGGGTGAGGGGCGGGGGAGTAGAAGAGCCTTGATATTGAGGATGTTTGTGTCGGGATCCAGGATGCCCGTGACGTGTTGGCCCTGCGCCAGCAGCCAGTCCAACGGAATCTTGGGCAGCAAGTCCGCGCCTCGAATCACCGCCCGGCCACCATTGGCAGCCAATGTCAGCATGGCCCGGTCGGCAGAGGGAAAACCCGAGACGACTGCTTCGCAAAGGACCGGTTGCGGGGCAGTGGAAGTGTGTTCGCCGGCCTTGAAATGTTCGGCGGCAAGAACGTCCCGTTCCAAGTTCTTGTAGACGTGCGGCAGGAAACCGGCGCTGCGCAGCACCAGTGGCGGAGGCGTGCTGGTGCTCCACCGCGGGCCGTGGGGGTACACGCGTGCGCCGTTGCCAAAAACGTGCAGGCCGTCGGGCAAGCTGTTCTGCAACTGCCGGGTGTGGATGCCGTTGGCTATTTCCACAACGTGGACTTCAGGGCCCAGTAGGGCCGCCACTTTGCCTGCATCGATGCGCAGCGGCACACCGGGCACATGGGAGACCACCACCACGGTTCGGCTGCGGTGCGGATCCATGAGGTGTGCGGCCAGATCGGCGCCTTCGGTGTAGCGGACCGCGGTGGCCGGCAGTGCCGCAACAGGGAGCAGAGCGCGCTTGTGCTTGTTCTTTTGTGCAGGCATCAAGCGCTCCTTGTCCATCGCGATGTGGGCGTGAATCGTGTGATCCACACTACAGCGAGGAGGTGTGTGTGAACCTGCCCCCAAGTAGTCCTTTTGGACAGTTTGTTCGTTCAGCGCATGCAGCGCGGCCAATCGATGTGTGAGCTGGGATACATTGGCGGGACAGTGCGTGAGGGAGGCCACAAGCCGCTTTCACCTAAGGAAGCAACGCTCTTCCGTTGTGGTTTGGCCAGTACCCCAGGCCGTCGTAACGGGCCAGCTTGAAGGATGAATGAATGCCACTGCACACACCCCGGCAGCGGACGATGCGTTCTACGCGTGATGCCGCTTTTGCGCCACCATTGAGGCTGGCCCCATGATCGGGTTCATAGCAAAACGTTTCATCAACTACGCCGTTCTGTCGGCCATCGCCACCCTGAGCGCCTATGTCTTGGCCAGCATTATTCTCAACCCGGCCAGCCGCTACCTGGGCCGAAATCCCCGCCCCTCCGACGACACGATCAACGCGATCCTGGACGGACTGGGTGTCAATCCCAACACCCCCGTCATTGAGCGGCTCTGGGCATGGATCGTGAATTTGGTGACCCACGGCTCCCTCGGTGACACCATCCACAACACCACCGTCATCAGTGAAATGACGGCCCGTGCCGGCACCAGCCTGCGCCTGCTCATCCTGGGCACCATCATTGCCGCCATCGTCGGTGTCGCCATTGGTGTTTGGGGTGCCGTGCGCCAGTACAGGATCAGTGACCAGGCTATTTCCTATGCGTCGTTCACCATTCTTGCCACGCCTGCGTTTGTGTTGGGCATCCTGCTGATGATCCTGGCAACCATGCTCAATAACGTGCTGGGCATCCAGCTGATCAGCTTCACCGGTGAATACACGGCCGGGCTCGACGGCGGCTGGTGGGCCCATGTTCTTGACCGCGCCGCACACCTGCTGCTTCCCACCATTTCGCTGGCACTGATGGGAGCCGCCGGGTATTCCAGGTACCAGCGCAGCGCCATGCTCGACGTGCTGGCCGCGGACTACATCCGCACGGCCCGTTCCAAGGGCCGCACCCGCGGTTCGGCGCTGGTGCGCCACGGTGTCCGGGTGGCGTTGATTCCCATGTCCACCTATTTTGCCTACTCCTTCGCCACGGTGTTGGCCGGCGCCGCTGTCACGGAGCTTGTGTTCAGCTGGCACGGCATGGGCGAGATGCTCGTCCAGGCGATCACGCAAAGTGACATCAATGCCTTTACCGGCGCGATCTTGTTCAACGCCGTTTTGATCCTGATAGCCGGAACCCTGGCTGACATTGTGTACGCGGCACTCGACCCGAGAGTGAGGGTGTAGCCATGTCCATGCTTGACGAAGTGCCCATCGGCGACATTGCCGCTGGCAGTCCCGAAACCAGCCACTCCAAAAAACCTGTTTCACGCCTGCGCCTGGTGGTTTCGCGGCTGCGCAGCACCCCGCGTTTTTGGGTCGGCATCATCGGCTTGGTCGCGATCATCCTGTGGGCCATTTTTGGCCTGGTCCCCAACGCCTGGAACGCCACCGATCTCGACGTGTACAACATGGGCTCCCGCCCAACGGGGCTGCACTGGTTTGGCACCAGCGACATCGGCGAGGACATTTACGCCCAAACCATCGTCGGCTTGCGCAAGTCACTGATCATCGGACTGCTCGTGGGCCCGCTTGCCGCCATCATTGCCGGTGTGGTGGGCGCCGTGGCCGGCTACCTTGGCGGCTGGTGGGACCGGGCCATCGTGTGGGTCATCGACCTGCTTCTGGTGCTGCCAAGCCTGTTCCTGTTCATTCTGCTCAGCCCCATTTTCAAATCCCTGTCCTGGGTTGCGTTGATCTTCCTGCTCTCGGGCTTTGGCTGGATGATCATGGCCCGTGTGATCCGGGCCCAGACCAGGTCGCTGCGGGAACGGGACTTCATCAAGGCGGCCCGGTTCATGGGCGTTGATACCTGGACCATCATCCGCCGCCACGTACTGCCCAACGTGTCCTCGCTGCTGATCATCGACGCCACGCTGGGGGTTGGCGGGGCCATCCTCAGCGAGACCACCCTGAGCTTCTTTGGCTTCGGCATTCAAGCCCCGGATGTCTCGCTGGGCACCTTGTTGGCCGCCGGCCAGGGCGCCGCGGCAACCCGTCCGTGGCTGTTCATTTTCCCCGCCGCCATCCTTGTCTTCACCGTGCTCTCCGCCAGCCTTGTCGGCGATGCCCTGCGCGACGCCGTCGACCCAACCTCCGGAGTCAACCGTGACTGAGAACCATCCCACAACAACAACGAAGACCCGTACGCTCGCGGGACACCAGCTGGCGGAGACATCTAGCCATTTGCTGGAAGTGCGCGATCTAAGCGTCACGTTCCCTCAGCCCGGAGGTTCCGTGACCGCCGTCCGCGGCGTCAGCTACCACGTGGACAAGGGCGAGTTCCTGGGCATTGTGGGCGAGTCGGGCTCGGGCAAGTCTGTTTCCTCCCTCGCTGTCATGGGGCTGCTGCCGTCCTCCGCCAAGGTCAGCGGCGACATCCTCTTTGAGGGCACCTCGCTGCTGGGACGCAGCGACAAGGAGCTGTCCAGGCTGCGCGGTGACGGCATTTCCATCATCTTCCAGGACCCGCTCTCAGCACTGACGCCCGTCTACACGATCGGCGCACAGATCGCCGAGGCGTTGCGCCTTCATGACAGGAGGCTCTCCAAGCAGGCTGCCAACGTCCGCGCGGTGGAGCTGCTGAAGGTGGTGGGCATCCCGAACCCGGAACGCCGCGCCCAGGCATTCCCGCATGAATTCTCCGGCGGCATGCGCCAGCGCGCCATGATCGCCATCGCCATCGCCAACAACCCGCGCCTGATCATCGCCGATGAACCGACGACGGCGTTGGACGTCACCATTCAGGCGCAGATCCTGGAGGTGCTCCAGAAGGCGAAGGACATGACGGGCGCCGCGGTGGTGCTCATCACCCACGACCTTGGTGTGGTGGCGGGCAATGCGGACAGGATCGCTGTCATGTATGCCGGGCGGATTGTGGAGACCGGCACTGTGGATCAGGTGTTCCACCAACCGTCGATGCCCTACACCATTGGACTGCTGCGCTCCATGCCGAACCTGGCCACGGCCGGCCACACCCGGCTGGTGCCGTTGGAGGGGCGCCCGCCACAGTTGAGCAACCTGGCTCCCGGGTGCCCTTTCGCCCCGCGGTGCCCGGTGGTCATCGAAGCCTGCCGCACCACCGAACCGCCTCTGACCCCCATTGGGACTGACCCGCTGAACTCCTCGGCGTGCCTGCGGGTGGCTGAAATTGCCAGCGGGGCACTGGACCGCGGCCACTTGTACCCCGTGCCGGAGCCGGTCATCGCGGCCGAACGGGCAGATGTTGCCTCTGAGAACGTGCTGGCCGTGGAGGCACTCAAACGCCACTTTCCACTATCCAGGGGGTCCATTTTCAAACAAACCATCGGCATGGTGCGTGCCGTGGACGGGGTGGACTTCGAGATCAAGTCCGGCCAGACCCTGGGCCTTGTGGGTGAATCGGGCTGCGGCAAGTCGACCACCATCATGGAGATCCTGGAACTGGCCAAGCCCCAGTCCGGGTGCGTCACCATCAACGGCGTGGATGTGGCAACGTTGAGCGCCAGGGAGCGCCGGACACTGCGTCGGGAGATCCAAGTGGTGTTCCAGGACCCCATGGCGTCATTGGATCCCCGGCTTCCCGTCCAGGACATTGTGGCCGAGCCGTTGACTGTCCACGGCATCCCCGCCCGCGAACGCCTGCGAAAGGTCCGGGATGTGTTGGACCTTGTGGGGTTGGACCCTTCCATGGCTTCGAGATACCCGCACGAATTTTCCGGCGGGCAGCGCCAGCGCATCGGCATTGCCCGGGCACTGGTCACGGATCCGAAGATCGTGGTGCTCGATGAACCTGTCTCGGCCTTGGACGTTTCCATTCAGGCCGGCGTCATCAACCTGCTCCAGGACCTGCAGGAAAAACTTGGCTTGTCCTATCTGTTCGTTGCCCACGACCTGGCGGTGGTGCGCCAAATTGCCGACACCGTTGCCGTCATGTACCTGGGCCGGATCGTGGAAAGCGGGCTGGCGGAACAGATCTTCGAGAATCCGCAGCACCCCTACACGCTGGCGCTGCTCTCCGCTGTTCCGGTGCCTGACCCCACGGTGGAGCGCAGCAGGACACGGATCATTTTGGAAGGCGACCTGCCCAGCCCCACCGAGGACATCAACGGCTGCAATTTCCGCACCCGCTGCCCGCTGTACAAGCTGATGGACGCAGCGGGCCAGGAGCGCTGTCGCAGCGAAGATCCCATCCAAAGACCCGTGGAGGGCAGCCGCGTGGCGTGCCACCACGCTGAACACATCGACCTCATGACCACCACAGTCTGACCACAACCACCGCCCTGGCCGGACACCACCGATGAACGGCCAGGACCATTCAATGGGAGGAAGCAATGAAAAACTTCAACAAGATGCTGGGAGCCGGAGCACTGGCTCTTGCGCTCACTGTCACCGGCTGCAGTGCCGGCGGCGGAGACGGGGACAACAAGCCCAGAGTGGACAACAGCAAGGGTGCTGCCGACACTGGTTTGCTGCCCACCACGGCCTGGACGAAGGCCGACTACGCCTCGGTCAAGGACGGCGGCACACTGACGCTTGCCGTGGACCAGATGCCGGACAACTGGAACACCATGCAGGTCGACGGCAACGTCAAGGCCGGCAGCGAAATCCTGGATCCCACCACGGGAGGCCCGGTCGTCAACACCGTTGATGGCGGCTGGGCGTTGAACCCGGACTATGCCACCGACGTGAAACTCGCTGGCGAAGACCCCCAGGTTGTTGAGATCAAGCTGAACCCGAAGGCGGTCTGGGAAGATGGCACACCCATCACCTACAAGGACTATGACGCCACCATCAAAGCCAACAATGGCACCGATGCGGACTATCAGATTGTTGGCGACAACGTCTACAAGGACATCGAATCGGTGACCCGCGAAGACACTGATTTCAACTTCAAGATCACGTTCAAGAACAAGAACGCAGACTGGCCTTCGATCTTGGGCGGCAGTACGGCAGGCTCGGTCCAAACTCCCGTGCTGCCAGCCGCGGTTGCCGCGGATGTGACGGCCTTCAACTCGGGCTACAAGTCCAAGCCGCTGCCATCCAGTGGACCGTTCAAGGTCTCGAACGTGGACGCCGCCGGCCAGGTTGTGACGTTGACGCCGAACGAGAAGTGGTGGGGCCAAAAGCCGAAGCTGGAGAAAATCGTCATGAAGGTCGTCTCCCGTGACGCCCTGGCGCAGGCGTACGCGAACAAGGAACTCGACGCGTTCAGCATCGGCACGAACAAGAACAACTACGACACCGCCAAGAAGCGCACTGACGGCGCCATCCAGCAGTCCGGCGGCCTGACGTGGAACCACATCACGTTGAACGGTTCCAAGGGTGCGCTGGCTGATGTGAAGGTCCGCCAGGCTGTGGGACGCGCCGTTGACCGCGACACCATCTCTGCCAGCCGCCTGAGCCCCATCGGCGCACCGGTGGCCAGCCAGAACAGCTACATCTACATGCCCGGCCAGAAGGGCTACGAGGACAACGCAACCGCCGTCATCGGTTTCGACACCGCCAAGTCCGAGGAACTGTTGAAGGAAGCCGGTTATACGAAGGCTGCCGACGGAACTCAGGAAAAGGACGGCAAGAAGCTGGAGATCACCTACACGCTCGATGCCAACAACCCGGTGTCGGAGCAGATATTCAAGCAGGTCCAAGCCAACCTGAAGGTTGTGGGCATCAGCGTGAAGAATGATACGGTTCCGGCCGACAAGTTCTTCTCCGACTACGTGCTCAAGTCCAACTTTGAAATGACAGGCTTCGCCTGGTCGGGCACCGCCTACCCGGTTGCCTCGTCCGAGTCGATCTTCTACCCGAAGGATGCGGGACAGAACTTCTCCGGCATCACCGATGACAAGCTCGGCGACATGTGGCAGAAGGCCAACGCAGAGCTGGACCCGGCCAAGCGCATCGAACTGGCGAATGAGATCGACAAGACGATCTTCGCCTACACCCCCGTCATCCCGTTGACGCCCACCCCCAACACCCTGGGTGTGAAGGACGGTTTGGTCAATTACGGTGCGGCACAGTTCCAGTCAATCGACTGGACCACCGTGGGATTCAAGAGCTAGATTCCTGGCTGTACGGCAAGGGTCCGCACCCCGCTCTTCGTGAGTGGGGTGCGGACCTTTTGTGTAAGGACTTACGTGATCATGCTTGCGAGGGTAAGGACGGCTAAAAGGACACCGACGACGGCGGTCGGCATGTTCCAGCGGCTTGCCACCCCCTGCTGGGTGCCGGGCTGGGTGCCCGGTTGGGCGCCGAGGGACACATGGGGGGAGCTGAGGCTGGGAGAGGGGGCGCCGCCGTCGTGCTTCCCTTTAGCCGTAGGGCTGAGTTCCCACGCATCCCAGGCCGTTTGGATCAAGGTTTGAGTGTACGGCAGGGAAGCCGCGGTGCGGGCGCCACGTGCATCGGTGCGCATCTTCGGGCCCAGCTTGCCGGACCCGGGTGCCCCCCAGCTGGCAATGCGGCCGGCTGTCGTGTCAAAGCTGACGGTTTGCAGCACCCGCATGGCAATGAGGTCGCCGAAGGGGATTTTGTGGTCGCGCAGAATATTGCTGACGGCCAGGCCGTCGGAGCGGATCAGCAGCCGCGGGCGCCACAGCAGCACGTGGATTCCCCACGCGGTGAGCAGCAGCCAGGGCAGGAAGTGCCAGATCGAGGCAGGTGTGCCTGTGAGGATCAGATTAAGGGCCAAGAAGGCGCAGAAGCCCCAGGCAATCGCGGCAAGCACCCGGGTGGGGGTGGAGTAGACGGACACGGTGTGCGGGGTGTCGGCGATTTTTTCCATGGTCCCACAAGCATGCCAGACCCCGGGGCGCCGCTGGGTGCCCCAGGTTCTGGCATGCCTGGCTGCAAAGCGCTAGGCATGTGCCGCCCGGCGGCGGCGCAGCAGGACTCCCAGGGCAAGCAGCAGCACCGCGGCTGCCGCCAAACCTCCGGGAACCGACGCCCCTGTGGACGCAAGGGAATTGTCCTGGGCGGCAGCAGGGCTGTCGGCCTGGCTGGACGGGCCTTGTCCGGCATTCGTTCCGGCGGAACTGGTGGTTGTTCCTGCAGTGGGCTCGCCACTGGCTGTGCCCTCGGAAGGACTATGCGTTGCCGTGTCCTTCGTGGGCGTAACGGTACCTGTGCCCTCGGTGGGAGCGTCCGTTGCTGTGCTCCTGGCAAGCAGGTGCCTGGTACTCTTTGTCGCCGAAAAGTCGGGGTGGTAGGCCGAGGTCAGCGTCGCGGTGTTGACGATGCTTCCGTTCCCTTCCGCGGAGACCACCGCGTTGTAGTCCAGGGTTACGGAATGACCTGGCTCGAGGACTCCGTTCCACGTCAACAACTCTTTGTCGAAAATCGCCGGTGGAGTGGCGGATCCGGTCTCGGGGCCGGTCCAAGCCTGCATTTCCCACAGGGACATGCCGTATTTTTTTCCGCCGATCGGTGTGCGGTCCAGGCCTTGCATGCGCACGAAGGAGACGGGCTGATCAATCAGAAGCGGCTGCCGGTCCACACTGCCGCACGTCGGTGAGATCACCGCGGTGGCGGGTGTCCACACGCTGCCATCGGTTGAGACGTCGATGCGGTAGCTGGCTGCGCATGCTTCCTCCCAGTAGATGGTCACATGGTCCACCGTGGTTGGCTCGGTCAGTTCCACGGACAGCCAGGCGTCATCGGCCCCGTTTGAGGACCAGCGGGAACCGTTCGGGCCGGACTGACCCTCCAGCGCTCCGTCGAAGGCAAGCTCGGGACCCCACTGTGTCGCGACCTCCTGGCCGGAAGCGCTCGCCGGACGGTTCAGGGCTGCGTTCGTGCCGGGCGCACGCACCACGGCCCCTTTTACGTCTGTGACGCTCGCCGAGGGTGCGTCGCTGACTGCCACATCGTCAACGGCGTCACTGAGGTCATCGCTGAGGGTGACAGTGGTTCGGGTGTCGCCTGCATTGGTGGCGCGCACCTGCCATGTGAGCTTGTCACCTTGCTTCAGCCCACCCTCCACGGGTGCACCGTCCCGCGTGGCCACGGCGGTTTTGCTCAGCTCCAGTGCGGGAACCGAGGTCAGGTCGGCAGCTGCCGGCTGGGTCCCGATGGCCTCGACGCGCGCGAGCCATTGGGCATAGCTGACAGTCGATCCGGTCGGGTTCCAGACACGTTCGGCCATGGCCCGCAGCGGCAGACGGATACCGGCCGTGACCTGTTCTTCTGTCTGCCGGTCGGGACTGTCGCTCCAGATGGCGTAGGAGGAGCCGGTCAGCCAATCCGGGCTGGGTTCGGGGTACACCTGCCCGCGCTGGGCTGCCGGTACGGTCCAGTCCTTGTTGGGGAAGACTCCGGGGCGCCAGTCGTTGTAGATGTCTGCGGCCGGGCGCGGGGTCGAATAGGCGGCTCCGGGATTGGCGAGCACGTAGTAAAAGAAGCCGTCGTTGAAGTTGACGATCTTGTGGCCGTGTTGGCGGATTGTATCCACCGTGGGCATGCTCGGGTGCCATTTTGTCCAGTACGTGACGTCAACGGATGCATCAAGGGCCACGGAAGTGTCCGCCCCATAGAGCGCGTCGTTCCAGACGCGTACCTGGTTTTTACCCAGGGCGTGCAGGTGAGTGTTCACCTCGTTGAGGAAGTGGATGTAGCCGTCATGGATGCTGGCTCCCGGGCCAACCTCGGCTGCCGCATAGCCCTGAAGCCGTGGGAAACGTTTTGCCGGGTCGCTGGGGTCCTCAACGTTGAAGATTTCGTCGCCGCCCATGTGCCAGCGGCTTCCGGGGAAGAACTCGGCGAATTCATCAATGATCTCGAATATCAATGCCCGGGCCTGCGGGTTTGAGTAGTCCAGAACCTTGCGGCCCTCGGCGGTGTCTGACGCACGGAATTCGGGATGTTCGTTCAGGAGTTGGTTCAGGTGCCCAGGTACATCGAGTGCCGGGACAACCTCTATGTGGTATTGCTTTGCGAGTGTGAGCAGGCTGGAAAATTCAGCCTGGGTCAGGTACTTATCGCTGACGATTTCCGGGTGGGTCTTGCTCTCGAGGCGGAAGCCTTCGTTTTCTGAGAAGTGGTATTGAAGCTGGTTGAGCTTGATGGAGGCCATGTCGCGGATGACCTGTTCGAACCATGCGGGGGAATAGTATTTGCGCGCGGCGTCCACGTGGAGCGATCGCTCAGGTTTGGCCGGTTCGTCAATCACAGTGGCGGCTTGTGCGCCTCCGGAGGAAGCGAGCGACTGCAGCAGGGTCCGCGTTCCGTAGAAGACTCCGGTGTCGCTTGCTCCCGTGATCATGGCCGAGCCGTCAATCAGAAGTTTGTAGCCTTCCGTGGATGTGAGGTCCTTGGTAGTCCCCAGCCGCAGCACGATGTCACTTGGACCGGCCAGGTCGGAGCCTATGACGATCTCCGGAGCATGATTCATACCCAGCTCGTGCTGCTGGTCGAGTGCAACGAGTTCACCGGCGAGCAGTGCTGCCTCATCGTGCAACTGTGCCTCATCGACATCGGAAACAATGATCCGGGTGGCGGGTGTCAGCTTGAATGTCTCCCCGTCCGTGAGGCTGAGTTCCTTCACCGTCGGGACAACGCCGGCCAGACCCGGGCCGGAGAGTGCCGAGGTGTCTGCTGCAGGTGCAACGCTGGGCAGGAGTGCAAACAGGAGTGGCGCGGCGGCGATGCCGGCAAAGATTCGGAGCGGGAGTCTTCTCATGTAGTGAAATGTTATCCATCTCACAGACACGTGTCCATTGTTTTCTGATTGAGACGTTACATTTCCACTCAACATAGTTCAGTTTGTGACATCCGTCATGGTAGCTTATGGGGGATTTCAAACATTTATGAACAAGTCGTAATGTGCACTGCCAGTGCCACGTGCACGACCAACTGAAAAGGAAATTATGGGAGTCTCGTTCGGAAGTCGCCGGGCCTGGGGGCGCCAAGTGTTGGCTGTCGCGGTTCTGCTGCCAATGGTGGCCATGACTGTTCCCGCCCAGGCGGCTTCACAGGGGGCGAGCCAACCGTCCGTGTTGCAGCAGGCTCCGGCACCGCAGGGGGAAGCAGCCGCCGGTCGCCAAGTGAAAAACTTCAACACTGACTGGAAGTTCAACCAAGGCGACGTCGAGGACGGACAACTCGCCACCACCAATGATTCGGGCTGGGGGTGGGTCAATCTCCCGCACAACATCAAGTTCAACACTCCCGAAGACGTCACCGAGTATCTGGGGGCAGCCTGGTACCGCAAAAAGTTTACTGTTGGGGACGAAACAGCCGGCAAGAAGATCTCCATCGACTTTGAAGCTGCCATGCAAAAGGCCGAAGTGTGGCTCAACGGCGTCAAGATCGCCACCCATGTGGGCGGGTACACGCCGTTCAGCATGGATGTCACGGATAAATTGCTGCCAGGGGAGAACCTGATTGCGGTCCGCATAGACACGCGACCCAACGCTGACTGGGGGCCCGGGCGCACCGGCGTTGACTTCCGCTACTTTGGCGGCCTGTACCGGGACGTGACCATGACCTTGACCGACCGCGTTCACATCACCGATGCCGTCGCCAAGAACGAGGTGGCCGGAGGTGGACTGTTCATCACCACGCCGACAGTTGATCCGGCGTCGTCCACGGTCCAAGTGCGTACCGACGTGCAAAACGACACTGCCGCCGGAACATCGGTGAAGGTGAAGACTGAAATCCTAGATGCGGCCAACCAAGTGGTGGCCACCGGCACCAGCACGGCGCAGCAGCTTGGGGCGGCCAGCAGCACGACCGTCCAGCAGCAGTTCACTGTCTCCAATGCTAAACTGTGGCACCCCAATAGCCCCAATCTCTACCACGCGCGTGTCAGTGTTCTGAGCGACGGCGTCGAGTCGGACCAGCTCACGGAACAATTCGGCATTCGCAAGATTGAGTGGCGCCACGAAGGATTGTTCATCAATGGAGTCCGCTTCAAGGCGATTGGAACCAACAAGCATCAGGAAATTTATGGTTTGGGGAATGCAGTGCCCAACACCAGCATCTATGAGGATGTGAAGCGGGTCAAAGATGCCGGCTTTGATTTTATCCGCACCTCGCACTACCCCAACGACCCTGCGTTCTATGACGCAGCGGACAAGTTGGGCGTACTGGTGCTCAACTCCATGACCGGGTGGCAGACCTTCAACAACACCACCGCGTTCAAGGAGAACAGCTACCAGGAATTGCGGGACATGATCCGCCGCGACCGCAACCACCCGTCCGTGATTGCCTGGGAAACCAGCCTCAACGAGAGCAATTACAGTGACGAGTGGGCCCAGAAGACGAACTCCATAGCGCATGAGGAGTACCCCGGAAATCAAATGTTCACTGCGGGGTGGAAGGACAACTTTGACATTTTCGTTGGCGCTTCCCAGCATGACATCCGTGACACCAAGAACCCCAAACCGATCCTGATCAGCGAGTGGGGCGACTGGGACTACGGTGGAAACTCCTCCACCTCGCGGGTGCCGCGCGAGAACTATGACTTCAGTAACGAGACGCGCAACAGCCTCAGCCAGGCCGCCAACCACCAGGAGGGCCTGAACGCCAACCTGGGCATGGATTGGTTCAGCGCCGATGCGCTGTGGGACTTCGCCGACATGAGCGGCTACAACCCGGGTGCTTCACTGATGGGTGTCACCGACTACTACCGAATTCCCAAATTTGGCACGTACCTGTTCAAGTCCCAACGCAACGCGGACGTGGTGATTCCAGGGGTTGATTCCGGCCCCATGGCGTTCATCGCCAACACCTGGTCGTCTAACTCACCCACCTCCGTCAAGGTCTTCAGCAACGCCGAGCAGGTGCGCCTGTTCAAGAACGGCACCCTGGTGGCGACGCAGTCCCCGGACACGGGCAAGGACACAGCAAACCTGCCGCATCCGCCCTTCACCTTCAACGTTGGCGCCTACAGTGCAGGCGAACTGCGCGCTGAGGCGCTCATTGGCGGCAAGGTGGTGGCAACCCATTCGGTGAAGACCGCCGCCACCGCAAGCCAGATCTCCCTGACGAAGGAAACGCAGACCCCGCTCAAGGCCGACAGCTCGGACGCCCGTCTTGTCCACATTGCCGTTCAGGATGCCAATGGAACCGTTGCCTACACGGACAACAGCGCCGTGGACGTCTCCGTGAATGGGCCAGGCGAAATTGTTGGGCCCACCACATTGACCATGAAGGGTGGTCAGCTGGCCGTGTGGGTCAGGGCCAAGCGCACCCCGGGGGAAATCACCCTGACGGCAAGCCGCGCCGGGCTCAGCGCTGGCACCGCCACCATTACCAGCGAAGAGGTGCCGGGTCTGCCTGCACCCCAGTACGACGACGGCGAAGCGTCCGGGGCGAACGTTGCCATCGGCTCAGCGGCAACTGCGTCGACGTCGGCCGCAGGCGCCAGCGCCAGCGCCGCCGTGGACCAAAACCTGGCCACGGCCTGGAAGTCCGGCACTGCCTCGGGAAACTCTTGGCTGATGCTTGATTTGAGGAAACGCCATGATTTGACCGGCTCCACCCTGGTTTGGGACAAGTCCGCGGCGTACCCGTACCTAATCCAGTATTCCGAGGACGGCATTGTCTGGGACACGGCACTGGATAAATCCGGTGTAAATGAAGCTGCGGAGAAAGTCAGCGACACCTGGTTGCGGTCCGGACGCTACGTGCGTGTGGTGTTCCCGGAGAACGCGGCCAGCAGTGTGGCAGGTGTTGCGGAATTCAAGCTTTTTGGCTCTGCAAGTTCAGCCCCTGCTTCTCTCGACATTGCGCAGGAAAAGCCCGGTGTAAGCGCATCGAACTTCGCACCGGGGCATGAACCGGCAGTGGCGAACAACGGAAACCCGGCACAATACTGGCAGGGTGGACGTGGTGGGAAAACGTGGTGGTCGGTAGACCTCGGTGCACGCCACCAGCTCACCTCCACTTTGGTGACGTGGCTCGATGGCAGCACCGCCTACCAGTACACCATTGAAGTCTCCAACGACGGCGAAACGTACTACACAGTGGCTGACAAGAGCACCAACACTGTGCCGGGGAACGAAAGCCAGGACGCCTTCGATGCGGTTGCACGCTATGTCCGAATTTCGGTTGTGGGCGGCTCCAACGATGAATCACCGGTGGGCATGTACAACTTCAAGACGCTGGGCTTCCCGGTGGCGGACGTTGTGGCACGCAAGGCTGGCAGCGCCACATCCGCTGCTGAAGGTTCGGGAGCGGCGTTGGCCAACGACACCGCGCAAGGCACCTCGTGGCGTTCCGCCGAGGGGGACACGACTCCGGTGTGGAGCGCCGACCTCGGAGCAGACTTTGCACTGAACGGTATTGACGTGAGGCTCGCAGCGGATTCGGTGCGGGAGTTCACGGTGGAGACGTCCTTGGACGGATCGACTTGGACGCCAGTGACTGCCACCGCCAATTCGACGGGTTCCCTGACGTTTAATCCCACGGTTTCCGCACGCCATGTACGCCTGAATTTCACTGACGTGGGCGCCGGTGAATCGGCGGGCCTGGAAAACATTGCAGGCTATGCCGGGGAACAAAACCGCAACCTTGCATTGGCGTCGGAGAACGCGAACGTTCAGGTCACTGCGACGTATTCCAATGCAGGCGGAGGCGACTCGCTCAGCAAAGTCAATGACGGAATCATTGCCACGGCCGGCAACGGAGAGACGAAGAACCTCTGGACCAACTGGATAGCGGCTCCACGCGCAGAAGACACCATCACGGTGGACTTTGGCGGGGCGCGCACTGTGTCTTCCGCTGAGTTCTACGCCTTTGTCGATTCGGGCGCCGCTGCACCGGACGCGGTGACGGTGCAATACCTGGACGGCAGCGCCTGGAAAGATGTTCCTTCGGCCGTCGTGACCCCGACCCAACCGGCGCAAGGCAAGAACATCGTGCATTTTACTGGCGTGACCACCAACAAGGTCAGGTACGTCATGACGGCCGGCAAGTTGGCGAATGGCAGTTTGGGCTGCATTGCGATCTCCGAGTTGCGGGTCATCGGAACGGATGTAGCACTGCCGGTGCGCTTGGCCGCTGTGACGGTGGCAGCGGGCGTTCAGCAACGCGCCGCGACCAGCATTGCAGCGCCCGGCCGCACACTCCAGCTGGAGGCAACAGGCAGTCCTGAAGCCTTTGCAGCCGCAGCGGTGACGTGGGAAGTGCTGCCCGTGGCCGGCGCTGCGCCCGTTGTCTCCATCGATGCGCAGGGTGTTGTCACAGGGCTTCGGTCCGGCACGTCAACTGTGCTGGCTGTTTCAGCAGATGGCTGGAACGTGGTGGGCACCATGAACGTGAGCGTTGGCGAAACCGAACCCA
>NZ_JAUNVV010000164.1 GCF_030540645.1 Arthrobacter sp. | reverse complement strand
ATCCTAGGCTGCACCATGCGTTCGCCCCAGTTTACGCACGGCTGTTCACTGAGTCTGCGGCGTTACGAAGCTGTTCGCTGGCCCGGACTTGCTCGATGACGCGAAGTCCTGCCACGGAGTCCTCCGGATCCACCGGCACTGGGCCTCCCTCAAGCATCGCCACCGCCAACAACTCATAGAACAGCGCAAAATTACCCCGTTCCGTGGGCACGGACACTAGCTCTCCAGTTCGGCCCACAGTGCCCCAGTCCACTTCCGGTTCAACTCCATAGCCAGGGCTCCCAGGGCAGATGCCGGACTTAATTTGGTCCTCCTGAACATCTGCGCTTTCCTTCACATAGGCGGCATTCGCGCCAAGAACACGCATTCGTGGACCCTTTTGGGCAACATTGAGGTTCATCCACAGATGCGAGATGACACCGTTGGCGTGCTCCAGCGCCACGAAAACGTCGTCGTCGGCCAACTCCGCCAACCGCCGGGCGGCAAGCTCACCGTAGACCCTCACTACAGGGCCAAACAGTTGCAGTGCCTGGTCGATAAGGTGCGTGCCCAGATCGAAAAGGATGCCACCGCCGTCGGCCGCCGTAGCCTGCGCCTTCCACTCCTTCGTGATTTCAGGCTGCCAGCGCTCAAGCCGGGACTCAAAACGCCGCACCTCCCCCAGTGCACCCTGTGCGAGCAGCTTCTGCAACGTCAGAAACTCACCATCCCATCGTCTGTTCTGGTAGGTGGTGAGAAGCTGCCCCTGCTCCTTGGCCAAGGCAATCAGCGCCTCCCCATCAGCACTTGTGAGCGCAAACGGCTTGTCCACGACCACCGCACACGCCGCCTCGAGCGCTGCGGTCGCCAAGGGGACATGCGTGGCCGGTGGGGTCGCGACTACCACCAAGTCACTATCCTCAACGTGTGCACCCCTGTCCCATTCCTCACGTCCCATGATGGTTGCCTGCGGATGTGCAGCCTGAGCCGCCGCTTGCCGCCGTGGATCCGACGTCACGATCACATCAAGGCTGAACTCTTTCAGCGACGCCAAGGAGGGGGCATGAAACACACTCCCGGCCAGACCAAACCCCAATAGTGCGGTACGGATTGTTTGTGCCATGGGTCATACCCTACAGCCGCGCTACCATGTGTTCCATGACGATAGATTCCCCCAGACTCAGTTCACCTTTGAACATCACCGAGCAGGCAACACTGGCTCGTACTCTAGCCAGCAGCGACGACGTGACAGTGTTCGTTGACGGGACCGCGCACCGCCTCGACGACGGCGCACGGGCTGCGGTGCTCGACTTGTTACGCCGCCTTTCCAACGGGGATGCTGTCAGCGTGGCAAGTGTGGCGGAACTCCTCACCACCTCACAAGCGGCAGAAATGGCGGGGATCTCACACACCTTCCTGCGCAACCTGACCGACCGTGGCGAGATTGCCGTCCAGTACCGTGGTTCCCACCGACGTATTCGCCGTCAAGACGTCACAGCTTGGCTCTTGGCACAGAAGGACGCAACTCACAACACTGCGATTCAAAACGCCGAAGAGAGGCACCCTGGCAAGTAGCCGGGTGCGTCACGCGCCTTTCTGCTAGTCTCAGCCCATGGATGGCGCTTG
>NZ_JAUNVV010000163.1 GCF_030540645.1 Arthrobacter sp. | reverse complement strand
ATCCTAGGCTGCACCATGCGTTCGCCCCAGTTTACGCACGGCTGTTCACTGAGTCCGCGGCGTTACGAAGCTGTCCGCTGGCCCGGACTTGCTCGATGATGCGAAGCCCTGCCACGGAGTCCTCCGGATCCACCGGCACTGGGCCTCCCTGAAGCATCGCCACCGCCAACAACTCGTAGAACAGTGCAAAATTGCCCCGTTCCGTGGGCACGGACACTAGCTCTCCGGTTCGGCCCACAGTGCCCCAGTCCGCTTCCGGCTCAACGCCATAGGCGGGGTTCCCAGGGCAGATGCCGAACCCAATTTGGCCCTCCTGAACGTCTCCGCTTTCCTTCACATAGGCGGCCTTCGCGCCAAGAACACGCATTCGTGGACCCTTTTGGGCAACATTGAGGTTCATCCACAGATGCGAGATGACACCGTTGGCGTGCTCCAGCGCCACGAAAACGTCGTCGTCGGCCAACTCCGCCAACCGCCGGGCGGCAAGCTCACCGTAGACCCTCACTACAGGGCCAAACAGTTGCAGTGCCTGGTCGATAAGGTGCGTGCCCAGATCGAAAAGGATGCCACCGCCGTCGGCCGCCGTAGCCTGCGCCTTCCACTCCTTCGTGATTTCAGGCTGCCAGCGCTCAAGCCGGGACTCAAAACGCCGCACCTCCCCCAGCTCACCTTGTGCGAGCAGCTTCTGCAACGTCAGATACTCCCCATCCCAGCGCCTGTTCTGGTAGGTGGTGAGAAGTTGACCCTGCTCCTTGGCCAAGGCAATCAGCGCCTCCCCATCGGCACTTGTGAGCGCAAACGGCTTGTCCACGACCACCGCACAAGCCGCCTCTAGCGCTGCGGTCGCCAAAGGGACATGCGTGGCCGGTGGGGTCGCGACTATCACCAAGTCAATATCCTCAACGTGTGCGCCCCGGTCCCATTCCTCACGTCCCACGATGGTTGCCTGCGGATGTGCAGCCTGAGCCGCCGCTTGCCGCCCCGGATCCGAGGTCACAATCACATCAAGGCTGAACTCTTTCAGCGATGCCAGGGAGGGGGCATGAAACACACTCCCTGCCAGACCAAACCCCAATAGTGCGGTACGGATTCTTTGTGCCATGGGTCATACCCTACAGCCGGGTTACCATGTGTTCCATGACGATAGATTCCCCCAGACTCAGTTCACCTCTGAACTTCACCGAGCAGGCAACACTGGCTCGTACTCTAGCCAGCAGCGACGACGTGACAGTGTTCGTCGACGGAACTGCGCACCGCCTCGACGACGGCGCACGGGCTGCAGTGCTCGACTTGTTACGCCGTCTTTCCAAGGGTGATGCAGTCAGCGTGGCAAGTGTGGCGGAACTCCTCACCACATCACAAGCGGCAGAAATGGCGGGGATCTCCCACACGTTCCTGCGCAACCTCACCGACCGTGGCGAGATTGCCGTCCAATACCGCGGTTCCCACCGACGTATTCGCCGCCAGGACATCACGGCATGGCTCGCGGCGCAGAAGGCCGCAACTGGCAACATTGCGACTCAAAACACCGAAGAACGGCCCCCCGGCACGTAGCCGGGTGCGTCACGCGCCTTTCTGCTAGTCTCAGCCCATGGATGGCGCTTG
>NZ_JAUNVV010000007.1:38370-63891 GCF_030540645.1 Arthrobacter sp. | reverse complement strand
ATCAAAAGTCCTGATGGCAATTGCTTGTGCTTTGGTGCTCATCGCACTGCCTCTGTATTCCTTTGTGGACTCCGATGGCGCAAGAACGCTGATTGCCGGGGTAGTGGCAATTTTCTGGGCCGCCATCGTGGTCGGCATGGTCGTCAAACTCATCCGCTCCCGACGCGGCACGAAGATTCGCTCAGCAGTCTCGCCGCTAGTTGGAGCCGCGGACGCCTATCAGTCGCTGCTTTTGGGCAGGCCGACCATGGATGAGAGCACCATTGAAGCGGCAGACCACGTGGCCGCGGACAAGTTCACCAGCGGTCCCTGAGCTGTCATGTTCGGCCCCTGCGCGGGGTTGCTGGCAGACTTGAGGCATGAGCATCCAACGTTTCGTCGGCCGGCCCGACTGGTACACCACCTTCAACCCTGAAACCCTCACTGCCACGGGCACCGCCTTGCGGTGGGGTGTTGTGGCCACGGGCAACATCGCCCAGACCGTCACCGCCGACTTGGCACTGCTTGAGGATGCAGTCCTGCAGGCCGTCAGTTCGCGAAGCTCCAAGAGTGCGGCACAGTTTGCGGAGAACTTTGGCTTCGCCAGACACTACTACGACGGCGGAACTGACGGCTTGGGGGCCAGCGGCTACCTTCAGTTGATGGCCGACCCTGACGTCGACGTCGTCTACATCGCCACCCCGCACGCCCAGCACTATGACATTGCCAAGGCCGCCCTGCTGGCTGGCAAGCACGTCTTGTGCGAGAAGGCACTGACCATCACAGCTGCGGAATCCCGGGCGCTCATTGAGTTGGCCAGGGAACGGCGGCTGTTCCTCATGGAGGCTGTGTGGGCACGGTTTGTCCCCGGTTTCCAGCGGGCGTTGGAGATCCTGGAATCAGGAGAGATCGGCCAAGTGAAGTGGGTACGGGCCGACCTTGGCTTCCCTGCCCCGATGGATGATTCAGCCCGCATCTGGGCCCCCGCCGACGGTGGCGGGGCCCTTTTGGACATCAGCGTCTACCCCCTGTTGTGGGCATGGGGCACGCTGGGCCGTCCGGACACCGTCTCCGCCACGGCCGAGCTGACGGCGCTCGGCGTGGATGCCGCAAACACCTTGACGCTCAGCTATGCCAATGGCGCACAGGCCCAGCTGATCAGCTACCTTGCCTCCCACGGCCCTCGCACTGCGACGGTATCCGGAACCGAGGGGTTCTTGGAGACCATTGGCTCCGTGAACAACCCGAAGGGCCTAAAAATCAGTGTCGGCTGGGACAACGAGCGAGTGGAAATGTTCGAGCACCCCGGCAGCGGATACACGTACCAGCTGCGCGAGGTAACCCGCTGCATCCAGGCTGGGCTAACGGAAAGCACCACCATGCCGCTGGATGATTCCCTGGCCATCATGGAACTGTTCGACGACGCCCGCCGCCAAATAGGCGTCAGCTACGCCAACGACACCCGCACAGACCTGTAACCCACCCACCGACGCACGTGCCTACCGCCCACGGCCTTACCGACGCTCCAGCACTTTTCGGGGTTAAATACTGAACGCTCCTGCATCAATTGCAGGAGCGTTCAGTAGTTTCATACAAAAGCTGCAGGAGCGTCGGTAGTGGTGGCGGGTGGGCGGACTACTTTAGCCGACGCCCAGGTACGCTTCCTTGATGGCCGGATTGGCCAACAATTCCTTACCCGTGCCACTGTGGGTGATTTCCCCTGTTTCCAGGACAAACCCTCGGTGCGCCCTGGCAAGGGCCTGGTTGGCGTTTTGCTCCACCAACAGCACCGTGGTCCCCTGGCTGTTGATCTCGGTGATGATCTTGAAGATCTGCCGGATGAACTGTGGGGCCAGACCCATGGAGGGCTCGTCCAGCAGCAGCAGCTTGGGCCGGGACATCAGCGCCCGTCCAATGGCGAGCATCTGCTGCTCACCGCCACTCATGGTGCCGCCATACTGCTTCACACGTTCCTTCAACCGCGGGAACAGATCGAACACCCTGTCAAGGTCCTCCCCCACCCCGCTTCGGTCCTTGCGGCCGAACGTGCCCATATCAAGGTTTTCCAGCACAGTCATGGCCGGGAAGATTCCGCGCCCTTCAGGAGCCTGGGAGATTCCTTGGACGACCCTGATGTGCGCCTTCATCTTCGTGATGTCCTCACCCATGAACTTAATGGTTCCTGTGGTGGGGTTCAGCAGGCCGGAGATGGTTTTCATGGTGGTGGTCTTACCCGCCCCATTGGCACCAATCAGGGATACGATTTCGCCTTCTTCAACCGTGAAGGACATGTTGTGGATCGCTTGAATCCGTCCGTAGTAGACAGAGACATCGTCAAGCTCAAGCAAAGTCATCGTCAGGCTCCCCTAGGTAGGCGGAAATTACGCGCGGGTCTTCACGGATGTCGTGCGGCTTGCCGTCGGCAATCTTCTTGCCGAATTCCAACACCACAATTCTATCCGTGACACCCATGACCAGCTTCATGTCGTGCTCAATCAAGAGCACCGTGTAGCCGTCGTCCCGGATGGTCCGGATCAAGGACATGAGCTCTTCTTTTTCCGCAGGGTTGAAGCCGGCTGCAGGTTCATCCAGGCACAAAACCTTCGGATCCGTGGCCAGCGCCCTGGCGATTTCCAAACGACGTTGACTGCCATAGGGAAGGTGCCGCGAAAGTGTGGCTGCCTGGTGCCCAATGCCGACAAAGTTCAGCAGGGCCATGCCACGCTCAATGGCGCTCTTTTCCTCACGGACGTGCCGGGGCACCCGCAAGAGGGCACCCACAACACTCGTCTTATGCCTGGCGTCCAGGCCAACCACCACATTTTCCAGCGCTGTCATCTCACCGAAGAGGCGGATGTTCTGGAATGTTCTGGCCAGCCCGGCACGGGTAATTTTGTGCTGCTTCATGCCGTTGAGCAACTTGCCTTCAAGCAGGACTTGCCCACTGGTCGGCTTGTAAACTCCTGTCATGGCGTTGAAGCAGGTCGTTTTCCCCGCACCGTTGGGACCGATCAGGCCTAGAATCTCACCACGCTTGATGTTGAAACTAACATCATCCATGGCCAACAGGCCACCGAATTTCATGGTCAGGTTCTTCACTTCCACAAGGTCTTCACCTACCGAAACGGCAAAGTCGCGGTCAGGGCTGATCTCAGCCGCCTCAAGGCCGACTCCCCCGCCGCCTTGCGTAACCTTGCCAAGCTCGATCCGCGGTTCAGCTGACTCGCCACTCATGATGTGCTCCCCTCAGCATTGGGTACGGGCGTTGTGGGAGGTGTGCCGGATCCGCTGCTGCCATCCGGGGTGCCGGGCCTCCTGGCGTTTTCTGCGTTCTGCCGCCTGACCGCAGCATACGCTTTGGTTCCATAGGCCAGCAGCCGCTGCTTGGCCGGCACCAGGCCTTGGGAACGGTAGATCATGATCAGGACCAGGGCGAGGCCAAAGATGAGGAACTTGTACTCTGCAATGGCCGTGAAGCGCAACGGAATGTAGGCAACCAGGGCCCCTCCGAGGATGGCACCCACCTTGTTGCCCGAGCCGCCCAGGACGACTGCCGCAACAAACAAAATGGATGTCACGACGTCGAACTTCTGGTTGTTCACGAATCCGACCTGGCCGCCCATGAGCGCTCCGGCGAGACCGCCCACTCCCGCACCGAGGGCGAACGCCCAGACCTTGTACTTGAAGGTGGGCACGCCCATGGTTTCAGCAGCGTCCTCATCTTCGCGGATGGCGATCCAGGCGCGGCCCACGCGGCTGCGCTCCATGTTGCCCACCAGGAAGAGCATGACGATCAGGATTGACAGCGTCAACCAATACCAGGGGGTTCCATTGGAGTTGGCGAAAATGGGGATTCCGTCGGCGCCGACTCCCGGTGGGTGTCCCACATTCTGGAAGCCTGGCTGGCCCTTCATGGCCGGAATGATGGTGGCCAGGATGCGGACGATTTCACCGAAACCAAGCGTGACAATGGCCAGGTAGTCCCCTCGCAGGCGAAGGGTGGGCAAGCCGAGTAGAACACCGACGAACATGGAGACGGCGATCGCCACAGGGAGAGTCCACAGGTACGGGATCTTAATGAACGCGGAGTCCGGGCTCGTCAGCATCGCAGCCGTGTAGGAACCCACCGCGAAGAAGGCGATGTAGCCCAGATCCAGCAGTCCCGCATAGCCGATCACGATGTTCAAGCCCACGGCAACCAGCGCGTAGATGGCCATGAGCTGGCAGGCCAGCGGCCAGTCGTTGCCTGGTTCCGTGGTGATAAACGGAGGGTTTACCACGGGCAGCAGGAACGCCACAATGACGATGGGGATCAAAATCAGCCATTGCTTTTGGCGTGGCATCTCCCGCCAGCGGTCGCTCCACGCGCCAAATTTTCGGTTGGGGCGCGGGACGGCGGCACTGGATCCCGGCGGTACACCGGAGGATTCCATTTTTGCGTTGGCCTGGTCGGATTTGGCCGTATCAAGTGGCTTGGGACCGTCGAACATGCTCATGCCTTACTCCTTCCCAATGACGTGCCGAGGATGCCTTCGGGGCGGAACAGCAGCACCAGCACCAGCACCAGGAAGGCAACAACGTCGGTCCACTGGGAGTTGCCCAATAGAATCTGCCCGTAGTTGCCGATGAGGCCCAGCAGCAGGCCGCCGAGCAATGCACCACGGACGTTGCCAATGCCGCCGAGAACTGCTGCGGCAAAGGCCTTGATGCCGAGGATGAACCCGCCGTTGTAGACCACACCGGAGGGGATCTTCATGACATAGAACAGTGCAGCAGCGCCGGCCAGGATGCCACCGATGACGAAGGTGGTGATAATGATTTTTTCCTTGTTCACACCCATCAATGTGGCTGTGTCAGGATCCTGGGCCACGGCGCGGATGCCACGCCCGGTCCGAGACTTGCTGATGAAACGCTCGGTGACCACCATCATGATGACTGCAGCGGTCACGATCAAAATCTGATCCGAATAGATGATGGTGCCAAATACTTCGAATATCGGTTTGGTCTGAAACATGGTCAGCGCCTGCTCAGGCACCGGGCCTCGCCACAGGAAAATCAGGTACTGGATGGTGAACGAAGCACCAATGGCGGTAATGAGGAACACCAGGCGCGGTGCGTTTCGTTTTCGCAGCGGTTTGTAGGCGAGCCGTTCCAGCAGGAACGCTGTCAGCGCGGATGCCACGATGGCTGCCAGCAGAGCCAGCAGGAGGTTTACGACGATTTGCCCGATGCCGAGGTTGGGTGCCGAGGGACCAAAACCCAGAAAACTCAGGGTGAAGAACACTGCGTAGCAGCCCATGATGAACACTTCGGAGTGGGCGAAGTTAATGAGGTTCAGCACACCGTAAACGAGGGTGTAGCCGAGTGCCACAAGGGCGTAGATGGAGCCAAACGTCAGGCCGTCAAAGGTGGCTGACCAAAAGTTTTGCCCTAAGGAGACAAAGTCTAGGGTAATCCAGTCATTGGCCACTGGTGCGGCCATGAGGATGGTTGGGATCATAGGGACTGTCCGATCTTGCGAGGTGCCGGGACAGGTTGTGCCCGCGGCCCCTGGATCTTGCGGAGTGGAATAAAAGATGTGTGCATGGCAATGCTGTGGGACGGGTTCCCCCACCCCACAGCATTGTCCATGTGCGGGATTACTCCCCGATGGCACCGATGGGAACGATCTTGCTGTTCTCCACCTTGTAGCCGTAAACGGTCGGGGCCTGCAGCTCGCCCTTGTCGTTCCACTTGTAGTGCTTGCTCAAGCCATCGGCGTCATAGTTCTTGACCCAGTCGAGCAGGCTCGCCCGGTCCTGCTTGCCTGCGTCGATACCGGCCAGCAGAACCGTAGTGGCGTCGTAGCCCTCAATGGAATACGTGCCCGGATCCATGTTGGTCAATGCCTTGTAGGCCTTGGCGAACGACGGGATCAATTCACCCGGGATACAGGGGCAGGTGAAGTAGGCGTTCTTCGAAGCATCGCCTGCCTGCTTGATGAACTGGTCATCCTTCAGCCCATCCGGGCCAATGAACGTTCCGGTGTAGCCCTTGGCCACGAGCTGCTGGTCAAACGGTGCACCTTCTGCGTAGTAGCCGGAGTAGAACACCGCGTCGGCCTTGGAGTTCATGATCTTGGAGATCGTGGCCGAGAAGTCCTTCTGACCCTGTGTGACCTTATCCGTGCCAATCAAGGCATCCCCGAGACCGTCCGAGGTGGTCTTGCCCAAACCGATTCCGTATTCGGAGTCATCCTGAACCAAATAGACCTTCTTGGCTTCCAGCTTGCCTGTCATGAACTTGGCGGCAGCTGGGCCCTGTACAGCGTCGTTGCCCAGACCGCGGAAGAACGTTGTCCAACCGTTCTCAGTCAAACCCGGGTTCGTGGCTGCAGGGGTGATGTGGACCATCTTCACCTGTTCGAAGATGTTACCCGTTGCCTTGGACTCGCCCGAGAACGGGAGCCCCACAACGCCGATGATGCCTTCTTCCTTCGTGGCCTGGGTGACAGGGCCTGTTGCCTTGTTCGGATCCCCTTCGGTGTCGAACTTCTTAAAGGCCACCTGGCACTCGGGATTCGCCGCATTGTGCTCATTGATGGCCAACTGAATACCCTGGAAAATGTTAATGCCGAGCTGGGCATTTGCACCCGTTTGCGCACCGATGTAGGCGAGGGTCGTTGTTGCTGGACAGACGGCCTTGCCGTCGCCGGCGGGAAGTACGGCATCCTTAGGTGTTTCAATGCTTGTCAGGGCCGGAATATTGATGGCACTTGAGCTGCCGCCTTCGGTGGCGCCTCCCCCTGCCGGAGCAGCTTGATTTGCACACCCTCCCAACAACATGCCAAAAGTCGCGGCCGCAGCCAGCGTTGTCATAACTTTCTTGCGGTTCATTAATCAGCCTTCCGAAATTCGCATCAACACCCGCGGTACGTCGTCGTTCCGCGTGAGAATTGGCTACACGTGACTTGACCCTACCCTCCAGTAGGTGACGTACGACACATATTTTCGTAAAGATCTGATAACGGCTGATTTTCGCCCCCATTGCTTCTTGCAGCAGTCCAACGAGGGCAAGAAAAAACCCGCCCTGCAGAGGGCGGGTTTCTTCAAGCGGAGCAGGAACTGCTAGGCCAGGGTCGCGATGGCGTTGTTCAGCAGTGCCGAAGGGCGCATGACCGCAGCGACCTTTGCCGCATCCGGACGGTAGTACCCGCCCAGATCAACCGGGGAGCCCTGCACGTGGGCCAGTTCGGCAATGATGGCATCCTCATTGTCAGTCAGGTCTTTTGCAACCGCAGCGAAGGCAGCGGCCAGATCCGTGTCGACGTCCTGCTTCGCCAATTCCTGAGCCCAGAACTTGGCCAGGTGGAAGTGGCTGCCACGGTTGTCGATCTCACCAACTGAGCGCTTCGGGGACTTGTTCTCCAACAGGAACGTGCCCGTGGCGCGATCGAGGGTGTCGGCCAGAATCTGTGCCCGGGCGTTGCCTTCGGTGACGGCAAGATGTTCGAAGCTGACAGCCAGGGCCAGGAACTCGCCCAGGCTGTCCCAGCGCAGATGGTTTTCCTTGATCAGCTGCTGGACGTGCTTCGGTGCGGAGCCGCCGGCGCCTGTTTCGAAGAGCCCACCGCCTGCGATCAGGGGGACCACGGAGAGCATCTTGGCACTGGTGCCCAGTTCCAAGATCGGAAACAAGTCGGTCAAGTAGTCGCGCAGCACGTTGCCGGTAACGGAGATGGTGTCTTCGCCGCGGCGAATACGTTCCAGCGTGAAGGTGGTGGCCTTCTCCGGAGACATGATCTGGATATCCAGGCCGTCGGTGTCGTGGTCCTTCAAGTACTCGTTCACCTTGACGATCAGGTTGGCGTCGTGGGCGCGGGACTCATCGAGCCAGAACACAGCTGGTGTTGCCGAAGCGCGGGCGCGGGTGACGGCCAGTTTGACCCAGTCGCGGACCGGGATGTCCTTGACCTGGCAGGCGCGCCATATGTCTCCGGCTTCTACGTTGTGCTCAATGAGCACGGCACCAGCAGCGTTGACGATCTGCACGGTGCCGGCCTCGGCCAGTTCAAAGGTCTTGTCATGGCTGCCGTATTCTTCGGCTGCCTGTGCCATCAGCCCAACGTTGGGGACGGTGCCCATGGTGGTGGGGTCGAAGGCGCCGTGGGCCCGGCAGTCCTCAATCGTTGCCTGGTACACACCGGCGTAGCTGCTGTCCGGAAGTACGGCGAGGGTGTCATGCTCCTGCCCATCTGCGCCCCACATGTGTCCGGAGGTGCGGATCATGGCGGGCATGGAAGCGTCCACGATGACGTCGGAGGGCACGTGCAGGTTGGTGATCCCCTTGTCGGAGTCGACCATGGCCAGTGCCGGGCCGTCTTCGTAACCCTTCTTGATGGCGGCTTCAACACCGTCGCGCACGTCCTGGGGCAGTTCACCCAAGCCGTTGAGGATGGAGGCCAGACCATGGCTCGGACTCAGGCCGGCTGCTGCCAGTTCCTTGCCATAGTTGGCGAACAGCTCCGGGAAGTAGGCCTTGACCACGTGACCGAAGATGATCGGGTCGGAAACCTTCATCATGGTGGCCTTCAGGTGGGCCGAGAGCAAGATGCCCTCTTCCTTGGCGCGGGCCACCTGCGCAGCGAGGAACTCATCCAACGCTGCGGCGCTCATGAGCGTGCCGTCGACGATCTCGTTGGCCAGCACCGGGAAGGAGTCCTTCAAAACGGTGGTGGTGCCATCGGCGGCCACGAACTGGATCTTGATCTTGTCATCGGCGGGGATGACAACGGACTTCTCATTGTGGCGGAAGTCGCCCTCGTCCATGGTGGCCACGTTGGTCTTGGAGTCCGCTGACCAGGCACCCATGCTGTGCGGGTTCGCCTTGGCGTAGTTCTTGACCGACAGGGGCGCGCGGCGGTCCGAGTTGCCTTCACGCAGAACGGGGTTGACGGCGCTGCCCTTGATCTTGTCGTAGCGGGCGCGGACGTCCTTTTCCTCATCGGTGGCGGGGTCGTCCGGGTAGCTCGGGAGGGCGAAGCCCTGGCCCTGAAGTTCCGCGATGACGGCTTTAAGCTGCGGGACGGAGGCGCTGATGTTCGGCAGCTTGATGATGTTGGCATCCGGGCTCTTGACCAGGGCGCCCAATTCGGCCAGCGCGTCGACGACGCGCTGGCCTTCAGTGAGGTAGTCGCCAAAGACGGCGATGATGCGTCCGGACAAGGAGATGTCCCGGGTTTCCACGTCCACCCCTGCAGTGGAGGCGAAGGCCTCGACAATCGGCAGGAATGAGTACGTTGCCAACATGGGCGCTTCGTCAGTCAGGGTGTAGATGATTTTGGCCATGGGTGAGCTGTCTCCTACGAAAATTCAGTGGATTACGACGAATCTGTTCATATTTCTTTCCCTACCTAACTTACCCGAGGGAGAGCGTTTGCCCGCCATCGGCGGCAACGCGAACGCTCGATGCAGTGAAGTGGGCCACTTTTGCTGGTCAGTGGTAGTTCCGGGCAATAGCGTGGGGTCATGGAACTCAAGGGAAAACTCGCAACCGCCATCAACGACCAAATCACCATGGAAATCCAGGCCTCGGTGGTATACCGCCAGCTGGCCATTGAGATGGATGTCCAGGACCTGCCTGGCATCTCAGGCTGGTTCCTGGCACAGTCCGGCGAAGAACTCGAACATGCACAAAAGTTCACCGATCACATGACGGACCGCAGCGCCGCACCCAAGATCGCTGCCATCACAGCCCCGAATGTCACCATCAACTCAGTGCTTGAAGCCTTCGAAGCCTCGCTGGCCCACGAACAAAAAGTTTCCGAATCGATCCGCAACCTCTACCGCCTGGCCCAGCAGGAGGGCGACATTGACTCCATCCCGCTGCTGAACTGGTTCATCGAGGAGCAGTTGGAAGAAGAAGCCACGGTGGGTGAGATCATTGGCCGCGTCAAGCTGATTGGCGGGGACGGCAACGGTCTGCTGCGCCTTGACGCCGAGTTGGGATCACGCAAGGACTCCGGCGAGTAGCCTCTCCCCTCATGACAAGCGCTCTCCCAGCAATGGCTGGGAGAGCGCTTGTTTTTATAGAGTCTTCTCAGCGCGATCCGGTCGGCGGGATTGCCTCCCCGCGCGGACGCGGTTGCGGACTCTCAAAGGGCTTGTCCGGTCCCTTGCTGCTGAAGCGGCCAACCAGCAACAGCACCACCAACACCACCACGACCAGCGCAAAGACTCCCACCGTCACCAAAACCCACACTGAACCTGCCATTCGCACACTCCCCCAGTTGTTCCAGCATTGTCTTTCTTCATCCGAGCATGTCACCCGGGTGTACCGCTTGGCCAGTTTCCGCGGCCGCGACACGGTTGTTGATGCACCACTGTTAATGTACGACGCCGGGCCGTCACCTTTCGTGCGAAAGGTGACGGCCCGGCGTCGTTTCTTTGGGCAGCTGCCTAGATCAGCGCTTGCGCATCTTGACCACGATGCCCACCAGCAGCACCATAAACGCAGCCGCGACGACCCCCGTGATGAGGGTGGCCGCAACGTACGGTTCGGTGAGCCAGTCAAGCATGGGTGGATCCTGCTAGTGGAAGAAGTGGCGGGCGCCGGTGAAGTACATGGTGATTCCGGCGGCGTTGGCTGCGGCAATCACTTCTTCATCACGGACGGAGCCGCCGGGCTGGACCACGGCGCGCACACCTGCGTCGAGCAGGATCTGCAGGCCGTCGGCAAACGGGAAGAACGCGTCGGAGGACGCTACGGCACCGCGTGAGCGCTGTTCAGAAACGGCGCCTTCGGTGCCTGCGGCGCCACCGGCACCATCAACGTCTGATTCCACGGCAACACCGAGCGTGTTGGCGCGCTCCACGGCCAGCTTGCAGGAATCCACACGGTTGACCTGGCCCATGCCAATGCCCACTGCGGCGCCGTTGTTGGCGAGCAGGATGGCGTTGGACTTCGCTGCGCGGACCGCGGTCCAGGCGAAGGCGAGGTCGGCCAGGGTGGCGTCGTCCGCCGGGGCGCCTGCGGCGAGGGTCCAGTTGGCGGGGTTGTCACCGTCTGCGTCAACGCGGTCACTCATCTGCACCAGCATGCCCCCGGATACCTGGCGGACTTCCGCCGGGTAGCGGCCGTAGCCCTCGGGCAAGGACAGCAGGCGGATGTTCTTCTTCTTCGAGAGGATTTCCACCGCTTCAGGCTCAAAGTCAGGAGCAATGACCACTTCGGTGAAGATGCCCGCCACGGTGCGGGCCATGCCGGCCGTGACCGTGCGGTTCGCGGCAATGACGCCGCCAAATGCGGAGAGCGGGTCGCAGGCGTGGGCCTTGGCGTGGGCGTCGGCGATGGGATCTGCCGCGTCCGGGGAGGCCACGGCGACACCGCACGGGTTGGCGTGCTTGATGACGGCGACGGCCGGGCCATCGAAGTCGAACGCTGCGCGCAGGGCGGCATCGGCGTCAACAAAGTTGTTGTAGCTCATGGCCTTGCCGTGGAGCTGGTCTGCCTGGGCAATGCCCGACGGCGCCCCCTTGTCCACGTACAGCGCTGCCTGCTGGTGGGGGTTTTCCCCGTAACGGAGCACCTCGGAGCGTTCCAGCGAGTAGCCGGCGTAGGAGGGCCAGTCGATGATGCCGTCGCCGTCCTCGTCCAGGAACTGGGCGGAGGTCCAGGCTGCCACGGCGTTGTCGTAGGCGGCGGTGTGGGCGAAGGCTGCTGCGGCGAGGCGCTGGCGGGCGACGAGCGTGAAGCCGCCTTCTGCGGCGGCGGCAATGACGGAGCCGTACTTGGCCGGGTCAACCACCACGGCCACCGACGGGTGGTTCTTGGCGGCGGCGCGGACCATGGAGGGCCCGCCAATGTCGATCTGCTCAACGACGGCGTCCTGGCCGGCACCTGACTTCACGGTGTCCACGAACGGGTAGAGGTTCACTACCACCAGATCGAAGGGCTCGACGTGCATTTCTTCAAGCTGGCGTACATGGTCCGGCAGGCGGCGGTCTGCCAGAATGCCTGCGTGGATGAGCGGGTGCAGCGTCTTGACGCGCCCGTCCAGGCACTCGGGAAATCCGGTCAGCGCGGACACTTCGGTCACGGGGACGCCGGCGGCGGCAATTTTGGCCGCCGTGGATCCTGTGGAAACAATGGCGACACCGGCGGCGTGCAGGCCAATGGCCAACTCCTCCAAACCAGTTTTGTCATAGACCGAAATCAAGGCTCGGCGGATGGGAACACGGTTAAGAGGAACGCTTGTCACAGAAATTCTCCGTAGGTGGATCGACGATGGCGACATATAAAGTTTAGGCCACATCACGCCGGTAGGATTTCCCCTATGACTTCACGTGAGCTGGACCACTCAGCGTCCCCGGCCGGCCCCCTTGCCCCCGACCTCCCCGCAGACCTGCCCCGACTGATTAATTCAGTCATCCTCCCCGGCTTTATTGGCACGACTGTGCCACAGTGGTTGGCGACGGCCCTGGGAAACGGGCTGGCCGGCGTCGTGTATTTCAGCCACAATATTGACCCCGACGCCCCGGAACAGGTGACGGCGCTGTCCGCAGCCATTCGCGCCGCCAACCCGGATGCCGTGATCGGCGTGGACGAGGAAGGCGGCAACGTCACCCGCCTGGAGGCCCGTGACGGCTCAACCATCCCCGGCGCCGCCGCCTTGGGTGCCCTGGATGAATTGACGACGACGACTGCCGCAGGACGTGCGATCGGGCGCCTGTGCAGGGACGCCGGCATCAACTTGACCATTGCTCCGGTGGCCGACGTGAACACGAACCCACTGAACCCCGTCATCGGCGTGCGCGCCTTCGGCTCAGACACCGCCCTGGTCAGTGCCCACACGGCTGCGGCCGTCATCGGCATCCAGGCCGAGCGCGTGGCCGCATGCGCCAAGCACTTCCCCGGCCATGGGGACACTGTGGCGGATTCGCACATGGATACGGCGCGTGTGGACTTGACCATGGAACAGATGAGGCAGTTCCACCTGCCCCCGTTCAAGGCCGCTGCCGATGCCGGTGTGGCCGCCATGATGAGTGCACACATCATCATCCCCGAACTCGGCGAAGCCGCCGCCACCTTGAACCCGGCGGCCGGTGCACTTTTGCGTGAGATGGGCTTTGCGGGCGTGCTCATCACGGATGCGCTGGACATGGCCGCCGTGCGCGCCACCGTTGGTCCCGGCGAGGGCGGCGTGCTGGCACTGCTGGCAGGCAACGACCTGCTGTGCGTCGGCAACCCGCAGAACGCCTACACCACTGGCCGCGACGACGAATCCTGCTACACCGAAGTGTATGACGCACTGTTTGCCGCAGCCACTTCCGGCCGCCTGCCGGTGGCGGTGCTGCGCAGGGCCGACGCCCGCGTCCAGGCACTTGTGCAGTGGTCCAAGGGCAAGCCGTTGCCTGAAACCGATGTCTTCTACGACTGGGTGGCAGTGTCCGCCCGCGCCTGCCGGCTGGACTCGATAGGCCACGGCACCGCTGTCACGCTGCCTGAGCTCACGGGATCCGGTCTGTTGACGCTCGTGGACGCCCGCACGGGTCACAACATGGCCGCCGGACCCACGCAGAACTTCCTCGCCCAGGCATTGGGCAGCTACGCCGTGACCGAAGCGAACGCCACCGAGCTTTCCAGTGCGGAGTTGGAGATCGTGCTGATGCAGTCCGAAGGGGCCGTCCTGGTGATCGTGGATTCGCTGGATTCCCCGGAGCAGCAGGAAACCCTTGAACTGGTGCTGGCCACGGCACCAGGCGCTGTCTGCATCAATGCCGGCTTAGCCCCCGAGCATGCCTGCGCCGTGGCCACCATCCACTGCTACGGCTTCAGCAGGGTTGCTGCCCAGGCCGTGGTTTCGTTGTTGGAACAGGAGCAAGGCGAGCCGTGAGAACCCCTGAATCACGCAACATGGGCGATGTCCGCTCCGAGATCGGCACGCTGGTGACCGAGTCCGCCAACCCCCAGTACCCGGATCTGGCAGCGCTGGGTACCGACGAACTGGTGGCTGCCATGAACAGCGAGGACGCGCTGGTGCCGGCCGCCATCGAAGGCCAGTTGCCGGTGATCGCCGCCATCATCGATGAAATTGCCGCACGCATGCGCCGGGGTGGGAGGCTCATTTACGTCGGTGCGGGCACGCCTGGCCGGCTGGGCGTGCTGGATGCCAGCGAGTGCCCACCAACCTTCGGCACTGATCCGGCACTGGTGGTTGGCGTCATTGCCGGTGGCCGGGCCGCTGTGAACCAGGCCGTGGAAAATGCCGAGGACAGCGAAGAGGCTGGCGCGGCGGATATGGCGGCACTGGCGTTGGGCCCGGCGGATTCAGTGGTCGGCATGGCTGCCTCGGGCCGTACCCCGTACGTGATCGCCGCCATCAAGACGGCCCGTGCGCAGGGCGCCTACACGGTGGGCTTCGCCTGCAACAACAACTCCGCCCTGGGTGCGGCCGCCGAGACTGCCCTGGAAATCGAGGTGGGCCCGGAAATTCTCAGCGGCTCCACGCGGCTGAAATCCGGAACGTGCCAAAAGCTCGTGTTGAACATGATCAGCACCATCACCATGGTCCGCCTTGGCAAGACGTACAAGAACGTCATGGTGGACCTGCGCGCCACCAACGCCAAGCTGCGCGCCCGCAGCGAGCGCACGCTCATGCGGGCCACCGGCGCCGACGCCGCCACGGCCGCCTCCGCCCTTGCCGCCGCCGACGGCCACGTCAAAGCGGCCATCCTTTCCATCATGACGGGCCTGCCTACCGCACAGGCGGCAGAACTACTGGCAGCCAAGGACGGGTTTCTGCCGGCAGCCATCGACGCAGGCACGAAGTAGAAGTACGACGCCGGAGCCCACCCATGCCTGCACCCCACCACTCCCCCGTACCCGGCCCCGGTGAGCTGACCCCCAGTGTTCAGGTCCTGCTTGAGCAGGCGGTGGCCGCCGGGGTTGCCCCCGCCATCAGCTGCGCACTAGCGCTGGGTGGCCGGCAGCTTCCGGTGCTGTGTGGCGGTGCTGCACAAACGAGCACGTTTTTTGACTTGGCCTCCGTCACGAAGCTGTTCACCACCGTCACCGCGCTTGCCCTGGTGGATTCCGGCACGTTGGAACTGGACACACCGATCAGCGCCCACTTGGACCCATACCGCAGTGCGGCAAAGTCTGCCGTGACACTGCGCCACCTGCTGACGCACACCTCAGGTTTGCCGTCGGAATGGCAGGGCTGGCACGCTGCACTGTCACAGGGCCGCGGCTTTGACCGCGAAGCACTCCTGGCGGACTTGCTCTCCACGGAACTTGAATCAGCTCCCGGAACACGGTTCGAGTATTCCTGTGCCGGCTTCAACACCATCATGGCGTTGGCCGAGCAGGTGACGGGGACCGCGTGGGCGTCCCTCGTACAACAGCATGTGCTGGACAAGCTTCCCACCAGCGGCATCACCGGTTCCCCGCCGCTTGACCAGTGTGCGCCCACCGAATTCCAACCCCGGCTGGGACGCGGCCTGGTGCAGGGCGTGGTCCACGACGAGTCGGCCTGGTCGCTGGGCGGCCTCAGCGGCAATGCCGGCATGTTCGCCACGGCCGCCGGACTGAGGGTGTTTGGCACTGCCCTGCTCAACGGCCTGCCCGGCATCCTCTCCCTCGCGCTGGCTGCGCAGATGTGGCGCAGCCAGCTTCCGGAGATGCTGGGCAGCCACTTCTCTCCGGACAACCCCGGCTTTGGCCACGGCCTGGGCGTGCGCATCAACCAACAGCCGTGGATGGGGCCCCTGGGCACCCACGCCCGCGGACACGGCGGATTCACCGGCACGTCACTGCTTGTGGACAAAAGCCTGGGCGCCGTCATCGTGCTGCTCAGCAACAGGGTGAGCCCGTGCCGGGACGGCAATGACGCGACGCCGCTGCGCACGGCAGTGTCCGACGTCGTGCTGGCGGAGGCAGGTACTGTGACAGCTGAACAACAACGGAAGGCACCATGAGCATCCCCACCACATTGTTGACCGGCGACCGCGTGGTTCAGGAGCTGCCCTGGCGGTGGCGGGTACAAGGGAGTATCTTCCTCATCGGCGGGCTCGGCTTCATGTTCGACGCCTGGGATGTGACACTCAACGGCTTCCTCATCCCCCTGTTGTCTAAGGAATGGGGTTTGAGCCCGGGGCAGGCCGCATGGATCGGCACGGCGAATTTGATCGGCATGGCCGTGGGCGCGTTTGCGTGGGGGTCCATTGCGGACATCATCGGGCGCAAGACGGCGTTCACGCTGACGCTGCTGATCTTTGCCGCGTTCACGGTGTTGGGCGCCGTGTCCAATGAGATCGTGCTGTTTTGTGTATTCCGCTTCCTGGCTGGCTTTGGCCTGGGCGGCTGCATCCCGGTGGATTACGCGCTGGTGGGCGAATTCACGCCACGCAAACACAGGGGTAGGGTGCTGACCGCGATGGATGCGTGGTGGCCCATCGGCGCTTCACTGTGCGGGGTGGTCTCCGCCGTATTGATGGCCAGCTTCGGAAACTGGCGTTACCTCATGCTGGTCATGGTGTTGCCGGCATTGCTCGTTTTTTGGGTACGGGTCAGTGTGCCGGAGTCGCCGCTTTTTCTGGTGCGGGCAGGACGCCCTGCCGAGGCGAAGGCAGTCATTGACAAGCTGATCAAGCGCACCGGGGCCACGGTGGAGCCGTGGGTGCTGCCAGAACCAGAGGATGCCCCGCGCCTGTCGCTGGGCAAGGTCACCGACCAGCTGGCCGGATTGTGGCGCTTCAATTGGCGGATCACCGGCGTTGCGTGGTCGCTGTTCCTGACTATTTTGCTCGTCTATTACGGGGCCCTGACCTGGATGCCGTCCATTTTGGTGGCCACCGGCTACGCCGAGAACAAGGCTTTCATGGCCACCGCCTCCATGACGGCCATTGGCCTGGTGGGTGTCATCGTTGCCGCGCTGCTCGTGGAGCGGCTGGGCCGCAAGTGGATCCTGGCCATCACCGGGCCATTGGCCGCACTGTCACTGGTCATTTTTGCACTCGTGCTGGACGCTCCGGTTGCCGCCCAGATCTGGCTCTTGGTGTTCGGCTTTGTCATCCAAGTGGCCATCCCGGTGCTGTACACGTACGTCTCCGAGCTGTACCCAACGCATTTGCGCGCCACCGGGTTTGGCTGGGCCTCCACTATTTCGCGGGTTGGTGCCGGGCTGGTGCCGCTGATCTTCGGCTCCCTGCTGTGGCCTGTTTTGGGCCTGCCGCTGACGTTTGCGCTGACCGGCGGACTCGTGGTGCTGGCCGTCATCTGGATGGCGTTCTCCGCACCCGAAACCAAGGGCGCCGTGCTGGATTGAGATTGGCTGCAGGGAGGGGAAGCCAAGGGACAACGAACCGCACCGGTGGTGGGGAGCTCTCCCCATTGAACCGATCCGCCGTCAACAAATAGGCTCGGAGCCTACACAAAAGGAGTGCCATGACCGGTTTCATCGGTGCCGACACGGCACAATTGCGTGAGCTGGCCAAGACTTTCTCCGTCTCGGCTCACCGACTCACCACACAGGCAAGGATGCTCAGTTCCATCGTTACACCCCTGCGGTCGTGGAAGGGCCCAGACGCTGCCCGCTTCACGCAGAACGTCAATGCCACGCACGTGCCATTGCTGCGAGGTGCGGCCGCCACATTGACGGAATTCGCTGCACAACTCAAAGTTCAAGCCGATGAACAGGACAAGGCCAGTTCCTCCGCCAGCCTGGGCGCGCTGCCGCAAGACACAAGCACGCCGGTGCCGAACGCGGCAGCAGCCGAACTACAGGCAAAGTTGGAGGCAATGACCGCCGATGAGCGGGAGACGTACCTGAAGTCACGGGAATTCAAGGATTGGGCAGCCCAGCACCCAGCAGAGGCCAAATCAGTTTTGGATGCCATGGCCGATGCCCACCCCCCCACAGATTCAGCTTGCCGGCGGCGGCTACGCCGACTTCCTCAAGGATTACTGGCTGCTGGCAGCGATGCGCGAAGCCGGGATCGACCCCGACAAGTGGGATCCTTCGCGCGGCTACGCGTACAACCGGGACACCATCGCGGCCGTCTACAAGTATTATGGCGAACTGTATTTGCAGGATCCGCGCATGCAGTGGGCTGGCTTTGCCCACATGGTGGGACCGGGTCTGGACGCTGGTTTCGCCGATGTGCGCCTCATGCGCGATCTGGCCCGCACAATGTTGCAAAGTGGAGCCGTGGGCGACGCGATCGCGCCCGGACTGACACCGCTGACGCCGGCGCAGTTGCTGGCCTTGGCCCACATGAGCGACAGCGAGTTGGCCTATTTCGAGACGAGCCTGTTGGAAATGCAGAAGGAGATCTTCGACGACATCGGCTACCAGCACCAAGCCTTTGCCAACGGCGGCATTGCGGAAATCAACAGGCTGGTCCGTGCCGGTGTCATCTCCGACCCCCTCGTGGTGAGTGCCTGGAATGACTTCAATTCCGGCGATCCACAGAGGCTGGCACAGGGCACCATGAAAATGGCCAACTTTGAACAAAACGTGGTCATTGCGGACAATTACGACACCATGCGCGGCCGCGGGCTCCAGGGCGAAGGATTCACCCTGGCCATGTCGATAGTTGGAACACCATCCATCCCCGGTGCACAGTCCTATTCGCAGTTCAGCCCGTTGATCCTCTACCCCACGCCAGAATCAGTGCCCGTGGGCCCGTTCGGGCCGTTCGGGCCCCATGTCAACGTCCCGAACCCCCTCCATGACAACATTCTGGTGGAGACCCCCCTGCCTGACGGCAATATCGCAGACAGGGACCAGCGTTGGGAGTTCATTACCAAAGACACCTATCCTGCATACATGGATTTAGCCAACGACCCGGACCGTCTGCGGACCATTGTCGAGCAACAAGTGACCGGGCAGGGATATCAAGATGCCGTGGACTCCAACCGAATTGTCAACCGCATGGATTCCATCAGCGACCAGATAGTCTTCGGAGATGGGAATCCGTTCGATGGGAAATAAGAGCCGCCGGGGCCCGTTGCTTGTGTTGGCACTGCTCATGGCGCTGGCACTGGCCTCATGTTCGCTGCCATTCCAAAAGCAACCCAGCACCGCAGAGGAGACTTCCGTGGGTACCAGCACCTCCATGATGGACAAGGCCGGAATCAAGAAGATCAAGGCCGACGGCGCGGGCCGCTTCGACCTCAGCGCCACCTCCGTGCCGCAAGAGTCGGTGGGGCTTCCCGCCAATGCGAATGAAGTCGCCTACCTTGCCACGGACGTTGACAAGCCAGTGGAGATCACCCTCGTGCTTCCCCATGACACGATGACCGTCAAGACAAGCGACTTCAAAATGTCCACGTACTCAACCAACTCCTTCGTTGACACCGTCACGTGGTTCGAGTCTGTCGATGGCCTCGATGCCTTGGATGCCGCCGTCGCCGCCGCCAATGAGCGTTTTGGCTTTTCGAGCACAAACCTGGCTGCGTGGGACGCCAAGGATTTCATGTCCGAGGGAAACAAGGGCCAACAAAGCCTGGGCATGGGGGTAAAGAACGGCACTGCCGTGTATCTGAAGGTCTATTGGAAGAAGGACTCCCCCGTTCAGGTGCTGCAGTTCTCCGCATTGATTGCCCCCGGCTACTACAAGCCCGATGTCCAAGCTGAAATTGCCGAACACGGTCGGGCGCCCATCGGTTTCGATGCGGAGGGGGAATAAGCGCCCTTCCACAGGGTTTCGTCATGTTTACCGCCTAGCCTGTTGCGTACAGAGATTTGAACCCTCGCACAAATTTTAGGAGACCCCATGTGCCCACTGCTTCCCACTGCCTTCGCCACCGCCGGACTGCTCGGCGGCTACAAGACCGCCCGCGCCACGGGTAACCGCCAGCTGGGTGGCGCCGTGCTGGCCACCGCCGGCGCGGCAGCCTTTATGGGATGGAAGAAGAACGTCGGAACAGGTAGGGCTGTGGCGCTGACCGCCGCCTACGTACTCGCTTTTGGTGCCTCCCACCCCTTGGCCAAGAAGATCGGTGCCTGGCCTGCCGTGTGCACCGCAACGGGCGCTGTGGCCGTCGCCTCCCTTTGCTGTGGCCGCAAGCACGGCTAAAACACCCAGGCTGCATCGATAGAATGAACGTGGTGGCCAATGCGGTCACCACGTTCATGACTCAAAAAGAAGGCCAAACATGGACCTCGCCGCCGACGCCACAGGCTTCCTAGCCAGTTTCTGGATTTATGCGCTCGGGGCTGGCTTCGTCACGCTTTCCGCCTTGATTCCGCCAATTCCCAGCACCACAGTTTTTGTTGCCCTGGGCGGACTTGCCGGGCTCGACGGCGGCCCGCAGGCCGGTTTCCTGGTGCTCGCCATGCTGGTGGGGGCCGTGGCCGGGGATCTGGCCACGTACGGACTGATGCGGCTGTTCGGTCAAACCCGATTAGGGTCCACGCGCGGGCCCAGACGACAACGGGCCGTTGACTCCGGCACGCGCAGACTGCGGCAACGGCCGTACATGTTCATGCTGACTTCACGCTTCATCCCGTTGGGCAGGCTGTCCGCCAACATGGCAGCGACCATAGCTGGCTACCCGCTGCGCGCCTTTTTGGTGTTTTCACTGGTTTCGGGCGGCATTTGGTCGCTGTATTCGGTGGGGATTGGGATCCTGACCAGATTCTGGCCGGGCGTCTCCACCCAGCTGGCGGTGGTGGTGGCGATCGCCTTCTCCATTGTGCTGGGCTGGCTCGTTGGCAAAGTCTCCACGTGGCTGCTGGATCGAAAAAACTCGAAGGAACTTCCCGCCGTCGTGCTTCCTGATGCTTAGCCGCGGGCCAAGTCCCCCAGGACCTTGATGAGCAGTTCGCGTTCGGCAACCTTGATGCGCTCGTGCAGGGATTCCTCGGTGTCCTCCGGCAGGACTTCCACCGGTGTCTGGGCGATGATGGGGCCGGTGTCCACGCCCGCGTCGGCGAAATGGACGGTGCAGCCGGTGACCTTGACCCCGTAGGCCATGGCGTCGCGGACCCCGTGGGCGCCCGGGAACGAGGGTAGAAGTGCCGGGTGGGTGTTGACGTAGCGGCCCTCGAATGCGTCGATGAAGCCCGGTGCGACGATGCGCATGAAGCCGCTGGAAACAACGTAGTCCGGGGAGTAGGCGGCCACCTTTTCCAGCAGGGCGTCGTCCCAGTCGGTGCGGGTGGCGAAGTCCTTGAAGTTCACCTCAAAGGTTTCCAGCCCCGCTTTAGCCGAGCGCTCTACGCCGTAGGTTCCGGGCCTGTCCGCACCCACTGCGGCGATTTCCACCGGCAGCGCGCCACTGGCGACGGCGTCGATGACGGCTTGGAGGTTTGAACCGGTTCCGGAGACTAAGACAACTATGCGCATGACCCAATTTTAGGGTGAAGAGGCGGGCTGGCCCTATTCGGCGGCGTCGCTGCGCTTGCGCATCAAGGGCAGCCCGTCGCGTTCGCCTTCCAGCCACGGCGCAACCAGCGCACCAATCAGCACGCCGACGGCGACTTCCGCACCAACCCACAACGCTGCGGGGAGTGAGTCGGGGCCGAGGTCCGTCAAACGGCCGACGCCCGCCGAGCCGTGCGAGAGGAAAAACAGTGCGCCGGAAAGCACCGCTGCCACAGCCCCTGTGACCGCGCCGAGGAAGATCGTAGACAACGACAGTGACAGCCAACGTGGCCTGATCTTCAGCGAGAGCCATTCATCAAAGTGGTTTTCACCGGCACGGACAAACCACCAGCCGCCAAGAACACCGGCGCAGACGGGAATCAGCAGCGCCACAAAGCCCCAACCAAGCTGGCCCGTGGGCAGGGCTGCCAGGAGTGGAATGGGCGGTACGGGCGCCACGGACGTGCCCAAGGGTGAAACGCTTGAACCAGCACCAAGGGAGAAGCCATCCCCTCCAGCCCAGGCCAACGTCCACAGTGCCGTGTTGGGCAGGTACGCAAGCTGGGCGAGCGTGAGGGCCGCCCCGCCAATTGCACCTGCACGCAGTGCCTGATAGACGGCAACGATGTCATTCCAGCGCCCAATCACGTTGACTGCCAGCAGGAGTGCCGAAAGTGAGACTGCCGAGACAACGGCGACAAAGGCTGCCTTGACGGAGGTCCATAGATAGGAACCCGCCCACCGTTGGTCCTGGCTGGTCTTGGAGATCCAGTCGGCAGCGCTGATGCCAATGAGCCTGCTCCAGGACCCTGCTTCCAAGCGCGAGCCGGTAATGAGGCCCGCGGCTGCTGGAATGACAGGTAGCAGCAAGCTGGCCAGCAGCGGTGCACTGACATTGGGGGTGCTGCAGACGAAGCCCGTGGCCAGGCCGGCCGCTGCGTAGACAGCGAGGGCACCAAAAAGGGGTTGCCACAATTGGTCTGTATAGGAGGCTCTTGCCAGGCGCCGGCCAGCACGCCATGACAGGAAGAACGGAATGAGCAGAAGTCCCAGCGGGATCAGGCTGAACGTGCCGGTCTGCACAGTGGCCGAGCTGGGTCCGCTGCTGAGCGTCAAGCTGAGTGGGACGCCATGTCCAACAAGCCAAATCTGCCCTGCCAGTTGGGCAATGACTGAGAGGTTCTTTTCCACAAAACCACCGGCGAACCACGTGGCCCCCAACGGAATGACCACGATCAAGGCCGAAATGACAAACATTTGAGCAGCCTCAAATGCCCCCTGCAGCCCCAGCGGCATGGGAATTCCATCACGTTGGCGCTTCGCCACTTTGCTGTTCATCGCCTTCCATGGTGCCACATGGTGAGCCCCGCAGCCGCGAACAGCGCCGGTGGACCGCTGGATAAAGTCTCAGAGCAGTCATATTTTAAATACAAACAGGGCCCGGGATAAATCCCGAACCCTGTTTGCTCAAGCCCTAAGGACTAAAGAATGCGTGGTTACCCACACGTTTTCCTTAGAATTAGATAGCCTGGATGTTGACTGCCTGAGGACCCTTCGGACCCTGCTCAACATCGAAGGAAACCTTCTGGTTCTCTTCGAGGGAGCGGTAGCCTGAGGAGTTGATCGCGGAGTAGTGCGCGAAAACGTCCTGGGACTGGTCATCGGGTGAGATGAAGCCGAAGCCCTTTTCAGCGTTGAACCACTTGACGGTACCTGTTGCCATTATTTCTATTTCCTTCTGAAGTTGGAGATTCCGCCCGACCTTCGGGCCTCCGTGTACGGTGTAAGTCCGCTTCTCCAGAAAAGCGACGTCTTCCCAAAGGGACGGCGTCGCTTCAACTACAAAAAACGCAACACTACAACTACGTCTTAGTATACATGCCCACAACTTCTATGCCACTTATTACTGAGAGGTGCATCACTTTAATGTGGATTGAGTCTGTGAAATTCATGGAGAACGTTGAGTTTTCGCGGATTTTTCGATTTACATTGCGACACGACACTTTCTGTTCTCCGCTGACTCCCGGGCATGTCGGAGCACGGGGCTCAGCTAGAGCACTCACGTATAGTGGGTGGAATTGTGCCGGGAAGATGCCCTGGAAGAAACCAACAGCAGGGGGTGAGACCGAATGCAACACATCGGTGCTCTGCCCCGCCTTGGCGCCCAAGCCATCATCCTGGCGTTTGTCGCCTTCATGCTGGTGGCCATCGGCTGCACGGGCTCCCACGCCTCCCCCAATGAACAGGCCGCCTCGATCAGCGCGTCGCCGGCTTTTAACAGCTCCGGCGCTGGCACCTTTGCAGATGCCGTCGGCCACGCACTTCCGTCCTGTATTCCCGGACGAAACAAAGTTCGGGTGGAGCGCAATGCCGTTCCGCCCTCGCAGGCGCATCTGCATCACTCACCGGTCAGCGGCTGCACCGGGCTGTTCGCCCCGGCCCGAGCGGAAGGCACGGCAGATCAGTTCTCCGGCCGAACTCCTACCGCATTGACACATCTGGATCTTGGGATCGTACGGACTTAGACAAAGGCACGCCCGCGCTCAACTTGAGGCTAACAGCCAAGGGTGGGTGCCCGACGTCGAACGTGTCCTTATATATATGCACGGTGCGCAGTCACCGGTCCGCGCTTTCGACCGGCCGCGACTGACCGCGCTTGCACGATCTTGAAAGTCTCCCCATGAAAACGAAGAAATCCCGGAACATCCTCCTGGCGCTGGTGTTGGGTGTTGTGGTTGTTCTAGCAGTTGTGTTTGTTGGCGCCGCCGCTCAGAAGACCCGCTTGGACGAAGCGGACGCCCCTGCAGCATCAGCTGCCTCCGCAGAACCGGCCGCAGCACTGAACTTGGAACACCGCACCGCCAATGATCCCGTGGCGATGGGCGCCGTTGATGCCCCGGTTGTCATGATCGAATATTCGGACTACCGCTGCCCGTTCTGCGGCGTCTATGCCCGCAAGACCCAGCCCGAGATCATCAAGAAGTACGTGGACACGGGCCAGCTGCGCATCGAGTGGCGGGACCTGCCCGTGTTGGGCGGCACCTCGATGAATGCGGCCGTGGCTGCCCGGGCTGCCGGAGAGCAGGGACTGTTCTGGCAGTTCAACGAGGCCGTCTACGCTGCTGCCCCGGAGAAGGGCAAGGCAGATCTGTCCGAGCAGGCGCTGTTGGGGTTCGCTCAGCAGATTGGTATTCCGGACATGGCGAAGTTCACCGTGGATATGAACAGCCCTGAACTGACGGCAAAGGTGCAAGCTGACTTGTCCGAAGGGAGCCAGCTGGGGGTTAACAGCACGCCCACGTTCGTCATCAACAACGAGGCCATCCCCGGAGCGCAGCCCATGGAGATCTTCTCCCAAGTCATTGACGCAGCATTGGCCCAGGCGAAATAGACCATGGACATTGGATACACGGGGGCTTTCCTTGGCGGAATGCTGACCTTGTTGAGCCCATGCTCGGTCATGCTGCTGCCAGCATTTTTTGCCTATGCGTTCGCCAGCCCCGGAAAGCTGCTGGGACGCACTGTCCTGTTTTACGCAGGCCTGCTGACCACGTTGGTGCCGTTGGGGCTCCTGGCCGGACTAGTCGGGTCATTGGTGATGCAGAACCGTGGCTGGCTGATTACGGTGGCAGCTGCCATCGTCATGTTGATTGGAGTGCTGCAGATCGTCGGGGTCGAGTTCACCGGGCTGAGCCGAGGCTCCGGCGCTGACGGGACCTCGGCCGTTTCGGTGTTTGTGCTGGGCTCGGTGTACGGCGTGGCCGGGGTGTGCGCGGGGCCCATCCTGGGTTCCGTACTGGCCGTGGCTGCGGCGGGCGGGAATCCACTCTATGGCGGGATCATGCTGGCTATCTTTGCGTTAGGCATGGCCCTGCCGTTGGGGATCCTGTCATTGCTGTGGACGCGGTTGCGGCTGGGCGAGCGGGCGTGGCTGAAGCCGCGGCGCTTCCGGTTGGGCCGTTGGGAGAATTCCGTGTGGATGGTGGTGTCCGGAGTGCTTTCGATCGGCATTGGCGTGCTGTTACTGGCCACGCAGGGCACCTCGTCGTTGGGCGGATTGCTTTCGATCGATGCGCAGTATGCTGCGGAATCGTGGGTTGTGGCCCTGTCAGCAAAGGCCTCCAACCTGGTCTTCGGACTTGTGGCGCTGGCCGTGCTGCTCGTGGTGGGTGGGCTGTACCTGTGGCGCACG